>JAHEFU010000022.1:0-18116 GCA_024645305.1 Planctomycetales bacterium | reverse complement strand
CGGGCGCCAGCGCTTCCTGCGCATCAAGGGCCGGGTCATAAGGGACGAACCGGGCCAACTGCCACGGATCGTGGGTATGGCCCAGGACATTTCAGAACGCCGACGGGCCGAGAAGATCCAGGAACTGCTGCTAGAGATCTCCGAGGCCACCAGCCGCAGTGACAACCTGGAGGAATTGCTGGCAACGGTTCACCGGGCACTGGGTACGCTGGTCCCGGCACGCAATATCTACATCGCCTTGTACAACCCGGAGACTGAGCTCTATGAGTTTCCGTTCCACTTCGACGAACATGACGACTGCTTCCATCCACAGCACATGGAGGGCAGCCTGACTGATATCGTCAGACTGGAAGGCCGGCCCCTGCTGGTCAACGCCAGTGAGCAGGATGAAATGATCAAACAGGGGCTGCTAAAGTCCTTTGGGCCCGCCAGCATGTCCTGGCTCGGGGTTCCCCTGTCTGATGCTGATGAGATCAATGGCGTGATCGTCCTGCAGGACTACCGTATCGAAGGCGTGTTCAGCCAGCAGGACATTGACCTCATCAGCTATGTGGCGGGTTTCCTGGCCCTGGCAATCCAGCGCCGCCGCTCATCTGACCGGGTGAGGGAAAGCGAGTGGCAGTACCGCAACCTGGTGGACACCATGTTCGAGGGACTCAGCACTGCGGATGAGGATGGTAACTTCGTCTATGCCAATCCCGCGCTCGGCAGGATCATGGGCTTGCATCCGGAGCAGCTCGTCGGTCGCAACATCAGTGATTTCCTCTCTCCAGAAATGCAGGAGGTATCCCGCCGGCAGCACGAAATGCGTCAGGAGGGCAATTCCAGCCGTTACGAACTGCAGGTACTGCGGGCGGATGGCCAGACCAGGGACCTGTACGTCTCAGTCAGCCCGCGCTATGACCGCAACGACAAGTACATAGGCAGCCATGCGCTGGTCCAGGACGTCACTGAGATGCGGCTGGCTGAACAGGCCATCCGGGACAGCGAGCAACGCTACCGCCGTCTGGTGGAACAGATGTCCGAAGGGCTGGCGAGCGTTGATGAGAATGGTGTCTTCGAATTCGCCAATCCCGCACTGGAACGCCTGATCGGTATACCGGTGGGAACCGTGATCGGGCGTTGCCTGTTTGACTTCATGGATGATGAGCAGAAGGAGATGATCACCAGGCAACATGAGTTGCGCCGGCAGGGCCACAGCAGCTCCTACATGCTGAGTGTCATGCAGGAAGATGGCGGAACCCGGATCGCCATGGTATCCGCCAGCCCGCGTTACAGCGCCGAGGGTGATTTCCTTGGCAGCCTGGCTCTCGTACAGGACGTGACAGAGCAGGTCCAGACGGAGGAGGTCCTCCGCCAGAGCGAGGAGAAGTACCGCCATCTTGTCAACGATATGAGCGAGGGCATTTTCGTAGTTGACGGGGAGAACACCTTCACGTACGCCAACCCCGCGCTGGAACGCATGTTCGGTGTGGAGCTGGGCCAGCTGACCGGCAGGAGGGTCGGCGAATTCCTGGATCCGGAACAATTGCTCGTCATCGACCAGCAGGACCGCTTGCGGCAGTCCGGTTCCAGCAATTCCTACCGCCTGCGGATCCGCCGCAGCGACGGAGAGACCAGGGTAGCAATGGTCAGCGCCAGCCCCAACAGCACTGAGGACGGATCCTATACAGGCGCCAGTGGTATCGTGCAGGACATCACCGAGCAGGAGAGGACCCTGAAGCTTCTGCGGGCCAATGAGGAGAAGTTCCGCCACATCTACCACAATTCCCCGGTGATGATGTACTCCATTGACAACGAAGGCTACATCATTGATGTCAACCAGAAGTGGCTGGACGAAACAGGATATGACCGCGAGGAGGTGGTCGGACGGAAGGCCGACTTCATAATGACCCCGGACTCCGCGGATCGCCTGAAGCGGGAGTTTGAACCGCAGATAAACAGCACAGGCCGGATCCATGATGCCACTTTCACCTACAGGTGCGCCGACGGATCCCTGATAGAGGTCCTGATCGACTGCGAACGCTCAGTCAATCCTAGCGGCCGGGGGGTCAGCCTGGCGATCGTGCGCAACGTGACCGAACAGAATGCCGCCGAGAACCAGCTGCGCCAGGTTGTGATTGCCGTGGAAAACGCCCACGATGCGATCATGACAACTGATCGCCATGGGACGATCACCTATGTTAATCCGGCGTTTGAGAAGATCACCGGCTATACCCGCGCGGAAGCCATTGGCAACACACCGCGCATGATCTCCAGTGGTCGCATGGACGAGCAGTTCTACAGCGTGATGTGGCAGGAAATCAGCAGCGGCAATGTCTGGCACGGCAAGTTCGTCAACCGCCGCAAGGACGGATCCCTGTACCAGGAGGAAGCCACCATCAGCCCGGTGCGCGATGCCCGCGGGGAGATCATCGGATTTGTGGCAGTCAAGCGCGACGTGACCAGGCAGCTGGCGATGGAGGAACAGCTCAAGCAGAGCCAGAAGATGGAGGCGATTGGTACCCTGGCCGGCGGCATCGCCCATGACTTCAACAACATCCTGTTCGCGATTGTGGGCAATGCAGAGATCGCCATGGACAGCATGCCCAACCAGAGCACTGCGGAACCGCACCTGAAAGCCATCATTGATGCCAGCAGCCGCGCTGCGGAACTCGTCAAGCAGGTGCTCTCATACGCCCGCAAGAAGGAAGCCAATTACTCACCGCTGCGGATGGAACTGATAGTGCGGGAGGTGCTCAAGCTGATCCGCGCCTCACTCCCGACGACGGTGGACATCCAGCAGGAGCTGCATGCGGGTGATGCCACGGTCCTGGCGGATCCCACCGAGATCCACCAGCTGCTGATGAACCTCTGCACAAATGCGGGACATGCAATGCTGGCAACGGGTGGCACGCTGACCGTGGCACTCGAGGAATTCAGACCGGACAGCGAATTCCGGGAAAGAAACCCAGAGCTGGACGCCAGCAGCTACCTGCGCCTTGACGTGTCTGACACCGGAGAAGGCATCCCGGGCGAACACCTGACGCGGATCTTTGAGCCCTTCTTCACCACCAAGGAGGTCGGCAAGGGCACAGGCATGGGCTTGTCAGTGGTGCACGGCATAGTGCACTCACTGCGCGGAGCCATCAATGTCGTCAGCAACGTGGGCGGGGGCACCACATTCAGCGTCCATCTGCCTGTTTGCCCGCCTGAGTTCCCACAGCCCGAGCCCCTGCCCCTGGAGAACCATACAGGCCAGGAGCGGATCCTGCTAGTTGATGACGAACGTATGATTGTTAATGTGGTCAGCGAGATGCTCAGCCTGCTGGGTTACCGTGTAAGTGGCTGTGACAGCAGCAAGCAGGCCTGGGAAGAATTCAGCAGCGACCCGCTGGCCTTCGACCTGGTTTTGACTGACCAGACGATGCCTCAGCTGACCGGCGAGGAACTGGCTCAGAGGATCCTGAAGCTCCGGCCGGACATTCCTATCGTGATGTGTACGGGGTTCAGCCAGACCCTTCCGGCTGACCGGGCGCGGGAAATCGGAATTCGGGAGTACCTGCAAAAACCGGTCAAGCTGCAGGACCTGGGGAAGACCCTGCGCCGGGTGCTGGATGAATCGAATGCCGCACCGGAATCAGGAGCCTCCTGACAGGCCCTCCAGCAAGGGAGCGAAGTAGATCTGCAGCGGAATGATGATGAACAACGCCGGCAGGAAATTGGTTACCCGGATCTTCTTTATGTCCAGTACATTCAGACCGATACCGAGGATCAGTACACCACCCACAGCACTCATCTGGCTGATGATCACGTCGCTGAGCAGTGGCTGGGCGGCTGAGGCCAGCAGGGTCAGGGCCACCTGGTAGATCAGCAATGGAATGACGCTGAACAGCACCCCGGCCCCATATGTTGCAGCCAGGGCGATGGATGTGAATCCGTCCAGCACTGACTTGACATACAGCAGCTGGGGATTCCCCCGTGTGCCCTCCTCCAGAGCGCCAACCACAGTCATGCTGCCCACACAGAATATCAGGAAAGCCATCAGCAGACCTTCGGTGAACTTCCCCTCTGAACTGCCCAGACGTTTCTTGAGACTCTCTCCCGCTTCCTGCAGCCTGTCCTCCAGCCGGGCCCATTCTCCGAGCAGGCCGCCCAGCAGAACTGCGAACACCAGCACCAGGAGGTTCTGGACCTTCAGGGCCATCTGCATGCCAATCAGGAGTGTGCAGATCCCGATTCCCTGGAACACGATGCCCCGCAAGCGCTCAGGCAGGCCATGGCGCAGCAGCAGACCCAGCAGGCTGCCGCAGATGACAGTCAGGGCATTCACGATGGTACCGATGGGGAGATCCACGCGAACACGTTATCACAAAGTGACATCGGCGATAATCAGCGTGTGCCGGAAACCAGCACAACCCTGCCCCTGGCCTGGAGCCTCGGGGTCTACTTCGTCCTGCAGCTGCTGCTCAACCTGCGGTTGCGCGGAATTGCACAGGACCTGCCGGACAGACGGGATCGCCTGCTGCGCGTGGCTTTTAGCAACGGAGTTGTCAACTCGCTGTTCTTCATCCTGCTTTCCACCTGGCTGATCCTCAGCGGGAGTGTGCCGCGCCCGGTCCTGCCACAACCGCTCTGGGCCTGGCTGCTCGGCAGCCTGCCAGCCGGCCTGCTCCTGTGGGCCCTGCACATCCGGATGCTCGGTATCGGGCGCAGGCTGTTCGGCAGGAGCAACTTCGTACAGCCCGCAGAATTCCTGCTGCGCAATCCTGCGGACCTGGCCCAGCTCAACCGGGCCGCACTGCAGGTCAGCCTGCTGGAACCCATGGGCCGTGAACTTTTCTTCCGGGCCTGCTTCCTGGCACTGATGGTGACAGTCTACGGACCATTGCCGGCTGTCCTGGCAACAGCCATCGTGGAACTGCTGCTCAGGTTGAATCCGAGCTGGGCGCTGTCCGTGCTGATTGGCAGCCTGCTGCTCAGCGCAATCTCGATTTCCGGCGGTGGTCCCCTGACAACCCTGTGCGTGGCTCTGGTTGCCGGCTTCCTGCAGGCCTACGTGACTGCCTACCAGTCCCTGCGCAGCACAGAACGAACCGGGCAGGCGGACTGAACAGCTTGCAGCAATACCCGGACTAGGCGACAATATGGCGGGTATGGAGAGGGAGCCAACATGAACAGACGTGAGGAAAGCTGGGATGGATTCTGGGCCAGGACACTCAGGATTGACATGTTCGAAGGCCAGTGGGAGGCATACCACAAGGTCGCGGACAGCCGTGCGGAATGGCTGGAGAAGACCTTTCACCTGGACAAGGACAAGCCCGTGCTGTCCCTGGCCTGCGGGGAGGGTGGCATTGAACTGGCGTTGGCACGCCGCGGCTTCAATGTGATCGGCATAGATCGCAGCCAGGTGCTGGTGAGCTTCGCGCGGGACCAGGCAATTGAGGGAAACCTCAACGCCACTTTCGTGCATGCGGACCTGACGGGTGACACACAGCTACCCGGGAACAACGGCAGTGTGCTGTGCTTTGACACCCTGGGGCTCCTGAGCAATGATGATGAATACCGGCTGATGCAGCGTATGGCCAGCTCCCTGCACCGCGAGGGTGTGCTGCTGGTTGACAATCCCCAGCGCGAGGGACTGGTGCCGACCCGTCGCTGGCAGCATTTCAACGACGGTTACTTCCTGTTGGAGACCTGGCTGGAGAAGGAAACCGGTACGCATTTGCTCAACCCCATCTGGATCAGCCCGGAGGGTGAGGAAGTCCTGCTGCGTGATCCCTACGACCGTAAGCGTGAGAGCCACACCGGAGTGCTTCGTTACGTATATACCCCGTCTGAGCTGGTCAACCTCGTGAAGAGCACCGGCCTGCCGGCCCGGGAAGCAAAGCACCAGCGCAACGGTTACTTCATGGTTGTGGGCAGCCGCGAGCAGGAGGGGTGAGACTCCCTGGAGCGGCATACCGTCCCACGGAACATACCGCTTTGCGGCAAGTGGGACACGGGATTTGGACTTGACAATTTCCACCAGCAGTCTGGAATACAGCTACGGTTCGCAGCTGGCGGTGCGTGGAATCAGCTTCCAGGTGGCCCGCGGCGAGATATACGGGCTGCTGGGGCCGACAGCCGGTTGCACTGGTTGTCAGCCTGCTGGTTCCGGTCGTGATCATGATCGTCTTCGGCTTCGTTTTCGGAAGCATGGGCTCCGCCGGTGGCGATGGCAACGCCGTCAGGACCCTGTTTGTCGATGAAGACCACGGGTCTTCCGCCACAGACATGCTGGTGGCTCTCAAGTCTCTGGGCGGGCTGAAGGTCTACGACACTTACGAGGATGAATTGACTGGCCAGGAACTGCCCTACACCCGCGAACTGGCCCTGCAGGAGATCAGGGACGGTCAGATCGGGCTGGCGGTGGTGATTCCAGCAGGGTTCAGCAAGCTGCTGTCAGAGTTTGACTTCAGCGGCAGTACGGCAACATTAGAGGTACTGGCAGACAGCAGCCGTCAGATTGACGAGGCGATCCTGCAGGGGATGCTGATGCAGGTCAGCTTCATGACTGCGGGTTCAGATGTTGCCAGCCAGGGCATGTCATTCATGGGTGAGGACCTCGGGATGGACAGCGCCCAGATCACAATGATGCAGGGCTGGATGGACAAGAATGCCGTCTGGGGCGGAACTTCCGGCAGTACTGACAGCGCCGCAGGCAATGGGATGTCAGGCAGCATCATCGACATCAGTATTGTGGATGTCCTGGGAGAGGAAAAGGAGAATCCGGTATTCAGCCACCAGGTGGCGGGCGTCCTGACCATGTTCATGCTGTTTACGGTGGCTGCCAGCGGAGGCTCCCTGCTGCGGGAGCGCCAGAACGGTACCATCAGGCGGATCCAGATTTCGTCCACCAGTCCCGTGCATTACCTGCTGGGCAAGTACATAGCGTTCTTCCTGATCGCCTACCTCCAGACCTGGGTGATGCTGCTGGCAGGCCACCTGGTGTTCAGGGTGGACCTTATCAGTCATCTGCCCACATTGATCGTGTTCGGAGCCCTGGTGGCGATGGCAGCCACCTCCTTCGGGATACTACTGGCTGCGGTCTGCCGCACCGTGGAGCAGGTCAGCTCATTCTCAACCCTGCTGATCCTGGTGATGAGCGCCATCGGAGGCAGCATGCTTCCGAGGCAATTCATGCCTGATGCCATGCAGCGCCTAGGATATTTCACCTTCAACGGCTGGGCGATGCAGGGATTCACGGGAATTTTCTGGTACGAGAAAGACCTCGGTGGAATCCTCACGCCTGCCCTTGTCATGGCGGGTCTTGCCCTGGTGCTGTTTGTGATTGCAGCCCAGCTTTTCAGGTCCCGGCTGGCTTACTGATGCCAGCTGGCCCGTTACTCGGAATCACCACTGAATGAATTTGGATCCAGCGACCTGACCAGAGCATTGGTCAGTCGATCCCGACTGTCTGGCCCCGGCAGGGCTACTGCAAAAGGCCGAACTTAGTCGGACTCTTGAAATGCAGTATCAGGGGACAAACGGGGAATCGCGGCAAGGTCCATCTCAGTAGCGGTAAGCCCCAATCACATTGACTGCCTGAATCCTGGGCATGGTGATCAACCTAATGAACCCAGTCCGGTGAGAGGACTATTCCTCGGTCAGATCCCCGGTTTCCAGCTCATTTAGTTCCCTGAGGCGCTCAGAAGCCGCCTTGTGAGCCTGCATCGAGATGTGCTTGCGGCGGATCTGCTGCAGGGCCATGCGATCAGTCAGATTGGCGATCGCTTCATTGTTAACGATCCATTCTGAATCATACAGGGCAATTTCCGCCAGGATCTGCTGGTCGTCAAGTCGGCGTACGGCAGCCAGACGGACGTGGTAGTCGGGATCGCGCTGGGCGATGTAGGCGACCATTGAATTCTCCGACAGGCGATTGACCGCCGCGAGGCGGACATGGTAATCCTCATCGTTGAGGGCCAGGTAACTGAGAATCTGCTGGTTTTCCAGCAGCTGCACTGCGGCTTCGCGAACCGCGAAACTGGGATCATGGCGTGCGACCAAGCCAAGCTTGCGCTGGCTACGCACCTGTTCCACTGCGGCCAACCTTGCCGCTTCATCCCGGTGCCGTAAAACCCCCACGAGCGAAATCATAGATAGGGTCGTCTTGTTAATCATCACCATTTAAGTACTCCCGCCAGGTTGTGGCCGGTGTTTACTGACCATGATTTATACCACATTCCAGAGTAGGTGAAACCCCGGGACGCTGGTCCAGCTTGGTTAGAACCATCCTCATTGTTGATTCCAATTTAAATTTAGGTTAACTCGCGAAATGTACTGCCGTCGGATTGACTACCTGACATTGGGCTTCCATATGGCATATCCTTGTTGTCAGAGTTCCGATCTTGGCAAAAAGTTGCAGGCAGCCATGTCCTGTAGAATCCTGACTGGGAACCTGCGGCAGGCAATTCCCATCAGTCCGTCACTGCATTGGACGGTTGAAATCCCACTTGGTTACGCGGATCCGTGACCGATGTGCCTGCCGGGTTTCAGTGTCAGCAGCTTCAGTTCGCGAACAGGGTAACCAGCTGGCCATCCTGTTCCGGGCTGAGAATCAGCCGGATCACACTACGCCCCTGTTCCAGCGCTTCACTGACTTCCTGCAGCACGGGCTGGCGGCTGCTGCCTCGATACACAAGCATTCCCCTGCTGCGGCGTGACATGGCAGTCCCACCGAGTTCGGAGTCGCTGTTCATCCGGTTGGCAAAGCCTGAGCCGACGCGTCCGCGGCCACCACCGCCTCCATTGCCGCCGCCGCCACCGCCGCCGAAGCCACCTCCGGATCCGCTATTGCCGCCACCGCGATAGATGTACCAGCCGGAATCAGTCCCTGGCAGCATACCGAGGCTGTCGAGCATATCCGTCACCTGGTCCGGGTCAGCATAGTGGAACTGATACAGGCCGATTTCGTTTGTGCCCTGCAGCTCCTGGTTAAGCCGCTCTGGACTGGTAACCAGGATTACAGGCTTGTCCCCGTATGCCTGTGGCCGGTCTCCCCGGGAAGACATACTGCGGCCTGACTGGCCCGGACGTCCCGAGCCGCTGTAAACCACGAATTCAAGGTTATGGGTGCCGAGGATCATCTTCAGGGCCGTATCAAAAGGCACATTGATCAGGTTGCCGACAAAAGTCCCCCCGCGACTCGTGCCCTGGGGCATGAACTGGTCAGCGCCCCGGAAACCCGGGGTGCCATCTGCACCGGCAGGTGGATCCGGGACCTTCGGGTCACGGACTCCCCCCGTTGGCTCGTCAAACGCATAAGGGTCAATCATGATGCTGATCCCGCTGATGTCGGAAAGGTAGTTGATCACATCGTAGAGGTTCATGCCACCCGGCGCCTGCAAGGTCACCCGGATATCGCTGAGCTGGGTATTCTGCGGCGAAAAGCCATCGTAATACAGACCGGAGTGCGGATCATCCTTCAGCCTGCGGCGACTGTCGACCGAACTGCCATCCTGGTAACTGCTGGTCCGGCGGCCACTCTTATGCTCCGCCCAGTAGTCCTGCAGTGGTGCCTGGCTGTAGATCCTGCCGTCATTGAGGCCATCGAGGAAGTCATTAATGTCCGCCGACTTGCCGGAGAGGTAGATCTCGCCAGGCGGCTGGGCCGGCATCCAGTTAGCCAGGCTCTGGCCTGCAGGACTGATGCTCAGGTTGCCCAGAGCCTCGGTTTCCACCACAACCTGTCCCTTGAGGTTTATCAGGCCACTTTCCGCAGCAAGGCTAAGCACCTGCTGGGGGTTCAGGTCCGACAGGTCAAATGTCGAGATATTCAGGGCGTCCACATCCACCTGGGGCAGTTGCGGAACTGCGGGCGCTGCGCTGCGCTGCGCTTTCTGGTATTCGGCCAGCTCACCTGGCTCAAGGCTATCCAGCGCATTGATGACAGGAGAGAGCGTATTGCGGTCTTCATCACTGTTGAAGACTTCCACAAGGAGACTGCTGCGGCTGGGCTGGCTGATGCGCAGGTACTGCTGGCTGGTCAGCTCCTGGCGGGCGAGTCCGACCTGCAGTTCCGTACCATCAGTACCCTCCACCAGGACGAAGCCTGTAATCAGGCTGTGGCTGCCGGTATAGCTGGCAAAGTCACCTGTTCTGACCGCTGGAAGCAGGATGGAGATCGAGCCCGCATCCACATTGCGGTTGTATCCGTTCTGGACGCTCAGGTCGTGAGAGGTGCGTACAAGCAGGACCTCCCGGCCATCGTATTCCTTTAGGTCCACAGCAAGAACCTGATTGCGAAATGCCGCCGATGCCGCCGTGCTAAGCAGGAGGCCGAACAGCACCGCAATGGTGATTAGCTGCTTCATCATTGACTTACTCCTTGGAGATAAACCCACCCATATACTACCTTTCTGACACTTAAGACGGGGGGCTTGTCTCATTTGCTCAAAAAAAATGGCGCTGCCCCGTGGGACAGCGCCGGATTGATCAAGGTTGAATCCTAGTTGTTGATAGTCACGTTCGGAGTGATTGTCACCGCATTCTGCTGCGGATCGAAAGTCACGGGCAGCATGAAGAACTTCATGTTCTCGTCGGTGAAGAAATTCATCTGCAGGTCACGGCCATCACCACCACCGAACACGATGTAATCGGAGCACCACGGACGGACCTCACGATGGATCGAAGAGGCCGGATAGGTACCGTTGCTCGGGAAGAATCCGGTATTCACGCCCGGCAGGACGACTGTACCGCCGGCCAGGTTGATCGTACCCTTGAGGTCGATGGTGTTGTAGTGGAAGCGCGGGTCAAACAGATCAGCAGTCTGGGGGGTGTAGATTCCGTCAATGAAGTTAGCAATGCTGTACTTCGTGAACACCTGCTCAAACGTGTCATTGACCTGCTGTGTAACGTCATCCGCGGTTCCCAGCGTGTCATCCCCACCGAGGTCGGTGACGACAGTCTGGAGGGCACCAACCTCAACCAGGGCAATCGGATCCTCCTCGCCCGCCTTGCCTGCGGCATAGATGCGCTTGCCGATACCTGGCTCGTAATGCTCGAACAGATACAGGAAGAACATGAATGTCGCACCGTACTGGGAAATCGTGTCCACGTCGGGATTGCCATCGGTCGGTACGGGAACGTGCTGGATGTCGCTGAGGTAGGGCACCACCTGGTTGGTGATGGCCCAGGGAACGATCTTGCCACTGTTGACGGTGTAGCCGCACAGGTGGATCGACAGCTGCGACATGCCCTCGTTGAGCCAGCTGAAGTTGGCGTTGGGGTCACGCGGGCGGGTCGGCATGCCATTGTCGGCATACAGCTTGTGCTGGAACTCATGGGCCATCACTGAGAAGGCCGCATCCCAGGAATCATCGTTGTTCGGGAAGTTGTCAGATGTAATGTACAGAGTTGAACCGACATTGGCCAGTTGCTCAATCAGGTCATCACGACCCTGCTCACGCAGTGCATCCGCGGTCTCCTGGCTGATACCCCATGTGTAGAAACCACCGGGATTAAAGGAGTTGTGGATGAAGATGTTGATCCGTCCATCAAACCGCAGGTTCGTGTCAGGCTCGCCGGGCAGTTCGATAAGCAGCTCACCGTTGGTGTCGAAATCATCGCCAGTCAGAACCAGGTCCTTGTTGATGTCCATCCACACGTTCAGCTCGTTGTAGTTATCGACGGGTCCAAAGGCCTCGGTCAGTGTCGGGAAGATCACATTGTCGAATTCCCGGGCCATGCGATTGAGCCTGGATTCTGTGTACTGCACGTTGTCCGGACGGCCGTTGTTGATCTCGGTCGTAAGCCAGATGTAGCAGTGAGCACCGATCGACACCAGTCGGCCACCCTGGGAGTAGAGATACTCCGGCGGCCACTGCAGGTCCTGCACATCCTTCTCAGGATCTTCCGGTCCGGGGTTGATCGTCGGCGGGGGAATCGTGGGCTCAGCCGCAAGGAAATAGCGGATTTCGCCCTTCTGCAGCGATGACGTGCTCTTGATTGTCTCATCAGCGGCAAATGGAACATTCCCAGACGAATAGGCCTCACGCTCATAAAGGGCGGTCGGGCTAAGCTGGATATGGCTGTAGTCCATGCCGGAATAGGCATTGATGTTTCCGAGGGACTGCTCGGTGGCGGCACGCAGGTCAGCCAGCGAGTAATTCACACTGGAAGTACCCTTGGTCACCAGGTCCGCACTGACGGAATACGCAGATTCCGGCATGTTAGGACTTGACTGGGTTCCTGGGTTGTAATGCGCATCAAGGTATGCGGAATTCGTGTTTACGGCAACGAAAGCCACACGCTGTCCCGGGGAGAAGCTCTTAGCCAGCAGTTGTGCATTGTTTGTGCTGTTGGTGGGAACAGCAAAGATGTTGGTTCCAAGGCTTTGCTGGATCGGCTGGGACGGATCCCAGACGGTACCAGTACCCGGATCCTGCTTGCCGTCATAGACATTGGGACCCGTGAAATCCTGCGCAGGCGGGTTATTGTTACCCACATTGATCTGACCGGGCACGGTGGTACTTTCGTCTCCACCGCCACCGCAGGCAGCCAGTCCGAAAATCAGAGTGGCAAACACCAAAACCGCCATTAGGCGGCTGAAATTCCCGATTCGCATATCAACACCTCTGTGAAACTGTGGCATTAGCTTCGTCCCATCGCATACATTTTATACCCATGACGCGGAATTTGACACTCCTTAATCATAGGAATCCTTTGCTTCACCAGCGCTAGCTGATGAAGTTTCAATGAATTCATCACTTTCAACGGCTTCCATGTTCTCCTGAACAGACTTCCCAACCTCTGATTCCAGGATTGCGCGACCCTTCTGCAGGGTTTCCACGGTCTCCAGGAACTGGCGCTCCATGTCCTCCAGCAGCTCAGTCGTATAAAGCAGTGCATCACGCTTGAGGCTCTCGCCTTCCATGCGGGCCTTTTCACGAATATGCTCAGCCTGCTGCTTGGCGATGATCACAACTTGCTCATTATTTGTCAAGTCCTCCAGGCGGCGCTCAGCGGTATCAATGATCCGCTTGTGCTCCTCCTTGGCGTTCTTGAGGATCAGATCCTGTTTTTCAAGGACCTTACGGGCTTCCGCGAGTTCCTGGGGCAGAAGTTCGCGGATGCTTCGAGTGATCCGGAAGAAGTCCTCATCGCTGATTGCAATACGGTTCCCAAGGTACCAGGGGGTCTTTTCCGCGAACGACTCAAGCTCATCTAAGAGCAGCTCTATTTCGTTCAGCGGATCCTTGGACTGCATTTCAATCTCAACCTTGAAACAACATAGGGCGGCGGGAAAGGACCCGCATTCACCCTAATCTGCACATTATAGCATCCCTGACCAATGGCGTCACGAACTCATCGAGGGGGCCACCGGCGGCGGCTATTTCCCTGATCAGGCTGCTGGACACGAACATGTACTTGGGATTCGTCACGAGGAAAGTGGTCTCAATCTCCGGGGCCAGTGCCCTGTTCATCATCGCCATCTGGAATTCATAGTCGAAGTCGCCGGCTGCCCGAAGTCCTCTGACTAGCACGCTGGCCTGCTGCTCCCTGGCAAAATTGACCAGGAGTCCCTCGAAGTGGGAAATTTCTATGTTGCTCCCAAGCTCCGAACAACTCTGCCTGAGCAGGTCAATCCGATCTTCCAGGCTGAACATCGTGGTCTTGGAGTGGCTTGTCGTGGTGGCCACAATCAGTCGCTCGAAGACCTGCCCGGCTCTCTTGATGATATCAAGATGCCCATAGGTCACCGGATCAAAAGTCCCAGCGTAGACAGCCGTGGCCATTGCGAGATATTAGGCCCGGCCAGCGGGACAGTCAAGCAAGCAGAACCAGGTCGTGGGGATGCCCTGCTTCATCAAGCTGGATTTCCCTCGACACTGGTTTCCCTGATCCAGCGCATGAATACGGGCCCCAGCCCTCCATTGCGCAGCGAATACTCATGGATTCCGTCATCGTCGCGCACCTGTACGATGATCTCACCCTGTTGGCGTGTGCTTACGTTCACCTTGGGACTGCCGGCGTAGGCATTGTTCAGAGTCCAGCTAGCAGTGTAGCCATTCTTGACGGTAACGATCATCTGGCCTGGATCCCCCCAGACGATATCGATGGAAGACCCCTCAACCCAGCCGCTGTACTGGGATCCGGCAGGATCAACCTCCAGTCCGAAATCCAGGAATGGCTCCCACTTATCGAATGTCCGTTCGGGAGGCGTCGTTCCCATCTCAGCCTGATCCGGCTCCGGCTGGACCTGCTGTGCCGGCTCCTCCGCAGTGGCCGGAGGCTGCGCCTGCTGCTCTGGGTCCACATCAGAGGCCGGCGGCTGGGCTTCCGCCTGCGGTTCCGCCTGAGGCACCGGCTCCGCATCCGGAAGCGGAACCGCCTCCGGCAGCGGCACCGGCGTCACGGGTGCCTGCCCGGCCGGAATTTCATCGGCTGCATCCTCTTCCACGTTGTCGCGAACTGCCTGGCGGGCCAGCTGCAAGAGCAGCTCATTGGCATGCTTGAGTCCCTTCACTTCATTGTGCAGCTCGGAGAGATCATCGATCAGCGCACTTGTCTGGCTTTCATCGAGTGTCTTGTTGAGCGCCAGCACCCCGGCCATTTCCTCGATCTTGCGCAGGATGCGATTGATCGACTCACCGGTGTCGGATCCCGTCACAACTTCCTCTGCGCGGACGGGTGCGCAGAACAGAGCCATGGCAAGCACCAGGATGCAGCTTCGTTTCAGGATTTCTGGAAACCTCATTATTGCCTTCTCCAATTGCGGAAGCACTGCTCCGCTGCTAACTATTCGGTGCTCGGGTGAAGCCAGATAAAAGGGCACAGCCCCGGCCCACCATCGGTGGAACGCGGGGCTGCTGAATGTCCTTGCGGATTAATGCCGGTAGCGTGGTTTGGGAGGCTTGCGCTGGGGCTTGCGCTTCCCTTCCCAGGCGTTGGACGGGCAGGGGTCGCCGGTGTAGTAGATCCGGTCGCCCAGTCCACCCTTCTCCAGGCGGAAGCGGCGCTTGCCGTAGTCATCATTGACGATCACGTAGATGTCGCCGCGGTCATGGCGTTCCAGCTCGAAACGGGCATTGGCCCCCCAGGCGTTGTCAATCACCCAGTCGACCTGGTAGTCGTTGCCACGGTAGTCATTGTCAACGTGGACACGCAGCTCGCCGTAGTCCCCGAGGTCATAGTCAACCCTTGCATGGGCACCCCAGCCGTTGAAGCTGTCATACCCGGAATGCCTGCTGCGCCGGCCGCTGCCGTAGTCCTTCCAGTCGCTGTCGTTCCAGTCATTGCCACGGTGGCTGTTGCCACCCCAGGAGCAGTAGTCACAGGAGCCGCAGCTTCCGCAGGCCGGCTGCCAATTATCCTCAAGTTCGGCAAGCTGCCAGCGGATCTCCGCCAGATCGTCTTGCAATTCAGCGATTTCGTAGCGGTTCATACTGCGTTCATCACTGAGGTCATGCAACACGCGGTCGAGGTCGTCACCGATCCTGTCGGGACCCTTGCGCTGTCCATAGGACAGGGCCTGGCTGCTGACCAGCACCAGCCCTGCCATGGCTATTGCCAGGGTGATTCCTGCTTTGTTCTTCATAGACTGCTCCTTTGTGGAAACCCTTCCACAGGCTCATTGACGCAGCTGGTTCCTGCCAGTTCAAGAAAACCGCGAAGGAAAATCCTGCGTCCATCTACATATGAGGTGGGCACACTAGTGCTAAACTCACGAAATTCCATGGAGGAAGCTGCCAGATGCCATTCCTGATCGTCATTCTCGTGATTGTCGCCATCCTGGTGTTCGTGTTCATCGGCGCCTACAACAAGCTCGTGGGACTGCGCAACGGAGTGGAGTCCAGCTGGCGGCAGGTGGATGTGCAGCTGCAGAAGCGCTACGACCTGGTACCGAACCTCGTGGAGACGGTGAAGGGCTATGCCAAGCATGAGCAGGAGACCCTCGAAAAGGTCATCCAGGCCCGCAATGCCGCCATGAATGCCAGCGGGGTGCATGACCAGCAGGAAGCGGAGAACATGCTCAGCGGGACCCTCAAGAGCCTGTTCGCCCTCTCCGAGAGTTACCCGGACCTGAAGGCCAACCAGAATTTCCTGATGCTGCAGCAGGAACTCGCCAGCATTGAGAACAAGATCGCCTACTCGCGCCAGCATTACAACGATGTAGTGCGCGGCTACAACACACTGCAGCAGCAGTTCCCCTCGAATCTGGTAGCCGGGATGGCAGGCTGCAGCCCCTCAGAGTATTTCGAGTTGGAAACCGAGGCCGCCCGCGAAGCCCCCAAGGTCAGCTTCAGCTAGGCCTGAGCACTCAGGCAGCCCTGCAATTCAATCAGAATAGTCAATTCCGCACGATGAACGGCGGGCGCGCCGAGGCGTCTCTGACAATGGCGGCCCGCAGCGGGCTGCACGTCAGACACAGGAGCGACCATGAGATATGCAGCACTATTTACGCTACTGACCACCCTGATCATCCTTGCAGGTTGCAAGGCCACCATCGAAGTTCCGCCCCGTTCCAGTTCTTACGACTACGAAAATGAACCGAACGACACCGACTACTACGCCGATTACATCCCCGGCTTCCCGTTCTACGGCGTGGACGGCTACTGCGGCAG
Organism: Planctomycetales bacterium; assembly: GCA_024645305.1. Classification (GTDB taxonomy): domain Bacteria; phylum 4484-113; class 4484-113; order 4484-113; family JAFGCY01; genus JAHEFU01. Next base: position 1,527 of record JAHEFU010000022.1, on the reverse strand, counting down.
GCATGGGGACAACATTGACAAGTTCTACTTCGAACTGCGGCACTCCGGCACCGTGCACATCAGCTTGGCAATTGACGACTACCGCAGCGGGGATCTGGACCTGGCCATTGAGGACGACCGCTATGAACTCGACAGCTCGGAGGGCTACGGCCGTTACGAGAACCTGGACCTCTGGCTGACCCCGGGCATTTATTACATCAGTGTCTTTTCCCAGGCAAACGACTACGGCTCGGGTTATGTGCTCAGCGGAGACTTCTACCGCGGAGTCCACAGTGTGACCGATGAAGCGGTATCGCCAGAGGCTGTGCTGACTGAGCTGCCCCTCAAGCGTGTTGACTATTCGGAGGCTCGCAAGCAGCCTGAGAAAATTTCCTGAAAGCTGTTTAGGCTGTGCAGGGCCCGGGTATCCTGACTGGTTTGGGAAATCCCGGACCGTAATCCAGACGGGAGTGCAGAGTCATGATGAACAGTATGCCAACGGGAACCGAGACGATCCAGAAGATGGCAATCGCCCTGCTGGTGGCAGCGGTCACCGTTACAGTCATCGGGCTGTTCAGCTTTGGTGCCGGTGAGGAAGTCCATCATGCCGTGGCCTCGACACTGACAGGCCTGCAGCTCATGTAACCAACCCAGATTCCCAACAATTGCGTAAAGCCTTTAGTACACCCGCAATGGCCCTCCCAAAGGGGCCATTGTGTTTTTCTGTCACAGGCCAGCCAGCTGCAGCAGTCCATATATAATGGGCATGATGACAGAAGAGGGACAAGCGGGTAATGACACAGAGCTGAGCGATCAGAAGCCGCGGGGCTTCATGGCCTGGCTGCGCTATGCCTTCGCCATCGAGGAATTCTCCGAGGACAGCCTCAGCGCCGAGGAGAAAGCCGTGCTGGAACACATCGCCGGCATCATCCACCGCCGCGGCATGAGCACTCCAGCGATCCTGTGGATCGAGGGCCATCGCCACCTGAATTTCACAAGCAGCCAGCTGGTGAAGATCGTCGAACCGATCCACGACATCAGTTATGAATTCGTGCGCTGGCTGATGATGAAACTCGGTGTGGGTTACATCTCCCCCGAGGAACTCAGCCAGTTGCAGTCCGCCCTGGAGAAGCGCTACAGCGTGGAGTACCTGCTGCAGCAGATCGAGAAGCTGGATGCCGGCGGCGGGCCTGAGCAAACTGCTCAGCAGGACGCGTCTGACCTTCCCTCTTGATTCAAGGTAAGATAACTGACATGTGCCCAATTCCGGACTCGCGTGCTGGAAATTGCCCGGCGGTTTTCCTCGCAACACTGCTGTTGTTTGCCTGTACCAGCTGTGCTCCGGCACAGCAGCAAGCAGCTCAGGAGTCATCAATCCAGGTGATGGATGAAACCACCCCTTCTACGCTTGCTGCTGAACTGCCCGCGCTGCCCACCGACAGGGACAGCATGACGATCACGGGGACGTTTCTTGAGGGAAATCAATTCCTTGACAGCTCGCTGAATGCTGGCGTGGTTGGCAACGACCTGCAGCTGCAGTCAGATCCC
>JAHEFU010000198.1 GCA_024645305.1 Planctomycetales bacterium | reverse complement strand
CCGCAGGTATTCACGCATGATCAGGTTGTTGATCTTCACCCCGTTGCCACGCACCACGCTGTCCTGCAGGGAGAAGGGCAGCATCTGCGCCTGGGCAAAGTAGCTCGGGACCAGCGTGCTGTAGATGCGCGCGGCGGCTTCCAGCTCATTGCGCAGGTCCGCAGCCAGCGCCCCGCGGTCCTCCGTCCAGAGTTTGTCATGGTCCCAGCTTTCGGCCAGTGCCGGCAGGGCTGCGCTGCGGTCCAGGTAACTGGCGACGCTCACCGCATCGAATTCCTCCAGCTCGCGCTTGACTATGTCGTAGAAGACGCTGAGGAACCAGGTATCCACCAGGTGCCGGCCAGCGATGTCCGGGCGCGGATACTCCAGCTGCTTCTCCGCTGCGGGAGCCCTGGACTTGCGGACCTTCACCACGCTGCCGTCACGCCCCAGTTCCAGCTTCACGCGGTGCCGTTTGCAGCGCAGGAAGAAGTAGTTGAAAGCCCCCTTGAACAGGTCGTGGCCGACGATCACATCCGGATCCAGTTCCCTGAGCGCTGCCAGCGCATCCACCAGCAGCTGCTTCTCATTCTCGCTGTCCAGCTGGAACAGGCGTTCCATGCCCCGGTTGTCCCTCAGCAGCAGCATCACGATGCGGTCTTCCGCCACATTCGCATCCGCATAGTCCGCCCCGCCCGAGGGGTAAGCCCGGATGCCCATGAAGACTGTGTGCACCTCATCGAGAGTCATGTCGGTGAAGTGGGTCAGCCCCGTATCCAGCAGGAACATGTTCACCGGATCACTGAAGCGGATATACGGCTCGTGCTCGTAGTTCATCCGGTCCTGGCGGTACAGCGCGCTGACGTGGCTGTTCACGGACTTCAGCTCATCCCAGTCCCCGCAGCGCACACGCAGATTGTAGTAATTCTCGCCCGCCAGTTCCTCAATCAGCGGGTCCGGCTTGGCCTGGTCCAGCAGCTCAGGATGGGAGCACAGGAACATCGGCCGGTAGTCCACATGCTCGCTGCGCAGGCCCCGGGCATCCCGCCACCACAGGGTCATGCCGCGTTCATCCTGGGCACATCCCACCAGTCCGGGCCTCTGGTCGGTGCCCCACAGCATTTCCAGTCTCTCGTCGCTCTTGCTCATGATCCGCCCTATATAATCCGGCTGGAACTGAGTTTACCCGACCAATCCGGGGATTTGCAGGGTAATAACGCGCGTACACTATAAGTAAGTGGCTTGACACCGCTTGCAGTCTGCTTTATCCTTATAAGTTCCATTAGTGGACAAGCGGAATAACGAAGAGGTATACCCTGAAATGGCTATCGAACTGACAGCGGAAAAACGGACGGATTTCGGCAAGGAGAAATGCAAGAAGCTCCGTGTCAAGGACATCCTGCCCGGCAATCTTTACGGCGGTTCCTACAAGGAACCCGTCGCGATCCAGCTTGAACTCCGGAAGTGTGAGCTTCTGATCAAGCGCAACGGCAAGCGCGCCGAGTATGTGCTCAACTATGACGGTCAGAGCATCCCCGTGACGATCAACGAGATCCGTTACGAGCCGGTGATGAAGGCCTTCCAGCATCTCGACTTCGTGGTCAAGAGCTGATGGACGAAGCAGGCCGGTCCCACGCAATAGCCCAGGCTGAGGAAAGCCGCGGTCACCTGCACCGCATCCACCGCCTGCTTGCAGACCTCAAGGGCCGCAACAGTCCCGCCGAAAGCATTGAGGAGGATCTGTTCCGCGTCCGTGAGGGCTACCACAACTTCCGGCTGGATTCATTCAGCCAGCCCGAGAACAGTACGAATTTCCACACCAACCCGGCTTCACACAGCCTGAGCCTGAAATTCTTCTCACGCACCCTGCAGCGCACCCAGCTTGTCGGTCACTTCATCGTGAAGGGCCAGGAAGTCCCGGTGCACTACGCCATCACCGGTGCCATCGTGCTGCAGCGCATTGACCGCCGCTTCAAGGTCTGGGGCGAGCCCCAGCTGCGTTTCAATGTGCTGCTGCCCTTCCGCTTCGTGGAGGACAGCGGCGTACTGGAACGTTTTCGCGGCGATGACAAGATCGACCTGGTGGATTCCGCTGCGGACCGTGATGAATACACGCAGATGCGGATCTCCGCAGTGCGCAAGGCGCATGAGATCACCAGCCAGCTGCGTGCGGACATCCGCAATCAGTGGCGGGAGAAGGAAGGTTCAGATCTTTCAAATGTCCTGGTGGCGGATGGCATGATCGAGGACCTGCCCAACAGCAGCCTGTCCGACAACTTGATCTCCACCAGTCGCACGGTTTATGTGCCCTGGCAGAATTCTGAGCTCGTGGAGACACAGCTGACTGTCCCCGCCTTCCAGCGCGGACAGGTCATGAAGGTGACCGACACCACGGGCAATGAGCCCAACATCAAGTACACCTGGTTCACCCGCATGCGGATGAAGGCCCAGGCTGGCCCCGAATTCGGCCTGCTGCGCACGACGATCATTGCCGACAGTGATCAGGACGCCGTTGAACGAGCCAATGCATTTTCCTCATGCCTCGTGCAGGAGCGCCTGCCGGTGACATACCCGGCGGAGAACTGGGACAAGCTGATTTTCCCGCACAAGCTCTGCAATGACTACCTGGAGAGCATGATCCCGACGCAGTCAACAGTCAAATCTTACTTTGCACGCATGTAACCGAGCTTAGGAGGCAATCCAGTGCAGAACGGCAGACCGGAATGCAAATTCCCTGAATATGTGAACTTCGACTTTGGGTCGATCGGCAAGGCAGCCAGTACCCGCGCCAACCCCAACACGGCGCAGTACTTCTACTTCTGGCTGGCGGCCGGCGCATCCACGCTGGAGCTCGGTAACATCGTGGCGGCGGTGACGGACGACGGTCATGCGACCTTCGGCACCGTTGTCGAGCTGTCCACGGTGATGGACATCGAGAACTTCCTCTCGGACTACATCTCCCACGACTTCGGCGATCCGACTGTCTCCCCCCCCAGTGACCTGGCGGAGATCATGATCGCCAAGGTCAACGTGATCCGCGCCACCCACGACCGCATCCGTCCGATCGGTCGCGGCTCCGTGTTCTTCGCCACCCCCGAGGGCGTGGCCTGGAGCCTCGGCATGTCGGACTATGTGAAGGAGAACCGCGGCATCCCGATCGGCGTGATGGAGAACGGCGACGGCAGCCTCGTGCCGATCTTCCTCGACGACGAGTTCCTGATCGGCCCCGAGGGTTCCCACATGAACATGTCCGGAATCTCGGGTCTGGCGACCAAGACGAGCCTCGTGGAATTCCTGCTCAAGTCCATCCTTGAAAAGATGATCAAGACCGACAAGCGCAAGGTCGCCGCTGTGTTCTTCAACGTCAAGGGTAAGGATCTCCTGTACCTCGACAAGCCGAACCCGCAGTATGACGAGCATGACGCCTACACGAACAAGTGCCGCCAGATGTACGACGTGCTGGGCATCGAGATGACGCCCTTCGAGAACGTGCGTGTGTTCGCGCCCTACGACCGCGGCAGTGAAGGCCACACCAAGAGCTTCCGCCGCGACGGTAAGGTCGAGCATTTCATCTGGGAACTGAAGGAAATCGTCGAGGACATCCCCTACCTGTTTGACAAGGATTCCTGGGATGAGTCCGTCGACGCGGTATATGTCGATGTCAAGGACCAGATCGAACGCCAGCCGATCAGGAGCTACGATCAGCTGATCGCCTGGATCAACGAGGAGCGCCGCGTCGTGGCCCAGGGCCACGTCACCCACTGGCGGGGCCATGAGAAGGAAGACTTCTACAAGTGCGCCAAGAACCTCGACGCCCTGTCCGGCCTGTACGACGGCCTGATCTGCACCGGCGGTGTGGACCAGGTGGATGTGCCGCTGGATGACCTCTACAACGGCTCCATCTTCGTCGTTGACATCCAGAGCCTCAACGACCGCGGCCAGGCGATGGTCTTTTCCAAGATCCTCAAGCGAGTCTACGCCGCCCTGATCGAGGACAACAAGGACGGGCACCGCGACTTCGACAGCGTCGTGTTCTTCATTGATGAGTTGAACAAGTTCGCCCCCGAGGATCCGAACATCAGCGCCCCGATCAAGCAGAGCGTGGTCGAGATCTGCGCCCGAGGCCGTTCCATCGGTGTCTCGCTGTTCGGCGTGGAGCAGTTCATGAGCCAGATCGAGCCGCAGGTGGTTGACAACTCATCCACGCTGATCTACGGCCGTACCGGTCCGGCGGAGCTGATGACGAAGAACTACAGCTGGCTGGATGAGGATATGCGCAACCGCCTGACAACTGTGCCGAAGGGAACCTTCCTCCTGAAGCACGCGAAGTTCACCCAGCCGGTGTTCTGCAAGTTCCCGTATCCGACCTGCGTACCGGGCGACCAGTACGAAGAGGACCTGGATGCCATCCGCGAGCGCGACCAGGTCAGCGCCTTCGCCTTCCGCCGGGATCTGGAGAATTAGGAGGTCCGGAGCAATCCGGACAACAATTGAAATGACAAAGGCCGTCCTGCGGGGCGGCCTTTTTGATATTCCGCCTCATGCAAGCATTCGGCGGTCTGGCCCTGCGGTCGGCTAAGCCGCCCGGGTCGGGCTGGAATACGGGAGGTGCGGCGCAAGTCGCACAATAATGGACACTTCTAAGCCACGCCCGCGGGTGGATTGTCTGTAATTAGTGGAAGCAGTGGAAGGAGTGCAAGCTCAGATGATATCTGACCAAGGACGGGTACGTTACCAAGCCTGCCGGTTCAAGCGGAGCTGGCAACAATTAGCGGATGTATGCTTATCGCCTGAATTTATCTGTTGACATCTAAAGTGCTATAATCCGGCAGTGTTGCGATTAAAGATTACATTCCTGGCTTATGTGATTCTCAGCCTCATGCTGCTGGCGTCCTGCCCCTCGATGTTCAAGTCGCAAAGTAAGAACCTATCGACAACTGCTGCTGCAAAAATACCTGCCAGTTGGCCACTTGCTGGTTTCAGCCTGCCCGCTGGTAGCATGCAAAGTCCGGTAGGTGCAGTTTATGGAAGGGATCTCAAGTACGTCATCGAGAATGAACCATACAACGATGATGAAGGACGTTTCTGGGTTGTCGGATTCAAATGCGATGCGAGGATGCCGGAAGTAAGCAGTCACATTGAGAGCTGTCTGGACATGAGCAGGTTCAAGCAGGTCAGGAAGGAAAATGATGCATCGAGTGAAAACATTGTCTGGGAATCGAAGGCTGATGGAATAATCGTTTCGCTCTCCTATTCCGATAGCCAAATGCAGTATGACAAGTCGCAGAAATTCAGCTACACCTATTACGAAGGCTACTGGCTCAGGTTGGGGAAGCGTAACAAGTAGCTTTAAACTATGCAGGGAAATCAATTACATCACTGGAGGTCATATAACGCCGTGCATACTCAATGCAGGCCAGCACATCGTCCCGCTCCAGCCAGTCAAAGCCTGCCAGAATCTCTTCAATGCTTTGCCCGCTGGAGAGGTAGCCAGCGAGCCTGCCCTGCGTATTGCTGGCGACGGAACATCTCCTGGAGCGCTAGCCGCCGGGCTAGTGAAACAT
>JAHEFU010000021.1:15577-20116 GCA_024645305.1 Planctomycetales bacterium | reverse complement strand
CTGAGCATGCAACCGCATTCCATGTGAAATCAGATCCGGACAGACATCCAATTCATGCATTCAGTGGGATAATCGACCCGTGGACACGAATAGCCCTGCACAGCTGGATCTCGAACGGGTACTCAGCGCGGAAGCTGAAAACCTGCATGCTGGACTTCCGGCAAGCCTAGAGCTTGTGCTGCAGCGCAGTGAATGCCTGCTGAAGCTGGGCAGGCTGGATAATGCGCTGACCGTTTGTGACGAGGCTGCCGCGCTTATAGGTGAGCAGGAGCTCCTGGACGATGGCAGAGTTGCCAGCATGCGCGCCTGGATCTACCAGCAGATGGGCCGGCCGCCGGAGTGCGAGCAGGCCTGCGATGAGGCGGAGCAGCTCGTTGCAGCGGCAGGCCTGCCCCGTTCCTGGAAGATAGCGCGCCTGCGCGGAATGGTCGCCTACATGACGGGCCAGGGGGAACAGGGCCTGCTGCTTACGCGGGAAGCGCTCGCACTCTGCGAGGAGCAGGGCTTGCCGGTGTATCACGGCATCCTGAACGTGATCGGTCGCCTGGAGGAGGCGAATGCGGCCTGGGGTGAAGCAGAGCGCCTGATGCAGGAACAGGGGCAGGTCTATCCCGGCGTTGCCAGCAACCAGGCGCAGCTGCTGACGACGATGGACCGGCTGGAGGAATCACTGGCTGCCTTCGAGCGGGCCGACCAGCAATTTGCCGCACAGGGCCTGCCGCCGAGTGCGCAGCATGTCGCAGCCAAGGCATACTGCCTCGGCAAGCTCGGCCGCATGGAAGAGGCCATTGAGACCTTTGCGCGGGCCGAAGAGATGCTTCGGGAGACAGGCTCAGGCTGGAGCTGGCACCTGCATTTCCAGAAGGCCCTGGTGTTCAACCAGGCAGGCATGAAGGATGAGGCGATCGCGGAAATATGCACGGCGATACCCCTGTTCCGCGCCCAGGGCAAGCAGCCCCCGGCCTTCCTGCTGGAGAAGCTCAGCGACCTGGTGGCACCGGATCCTGACAAGCTCATCAAGCAGCAGCGGGCCAGCCAGCCGCAGGCAGTCGAGCAGGTGCCTGACAGCCAGAAGAAATATGACGCCTTCATCAGCTACCGGCGCGACCCCGGCCTGCCGCATGCCATGCTGCTGAAAAACTACCTGGAGGTCAACGGAAAGACTGTATTCCGTGACCAGGATGACCTGCATCGCGGGAAATTCTTTGACGACCTGGTGGAGGCGATACGCTACAGCAGGCACATGGTAATCCTGTTGACAGCGGACTTCTTCGCGCGCTGCTGCTCCAACGAGAAGGACGTGATCCGCCGTGAGATTGCCACCGCCCTGCACTGTGGCACGCACATCATCCCGGTGATGATGGAGGGCTTCAGCTGGCCGGACGGGGATGAACTGCCTGAGGAGATCCGCAGCATCTGCGACATCAATGCGATGTCGCATTCCAGCGAGTTCTACTCAGCCTTCATTGACAAGCTCGTCAGCTGGATGGGGGAGTAGGGCAGGGGTACCATGCCCTGCCATTAAGCTGCTAGCAGCGCGAGCAGACATCTTGGTGGAAGTCTCTGATTCAGCAGTCAGTGGTCAGTAGGCAGTAGCAGCGGCGTCCCGCCGCTGTATCAGGAGGCCCGGAGCAATCCGGGCAATGGAGGTGCGGCGCAAGTCGCATAATTGAAGGCCCCGAAAAATTTATCACGGAGAACACTGTGATTACAGTGAGGATTGTGGATTTGACAATGCTACCGGTGCCCAGATGCAATCTGGCAACTAACCACTTCTGCCACTTCCCCCCTGCAACCTGTGCTACTGCTTATCGTCGCGTTCCCGGCGCAGCTGCTCCTCGCGGAACTTGCGGTCGGCATTCATGGCCTCGGTCATCGGGTCGTCCGGCGGGCGGGTGTTGTGGAAGTAATCCAGGTTGCGGTTGACAATCATCGTCGCATGGAAGTTTCCGGCGGTGCGTGAACGCAGTTCCTTCTCGTACTCTTCACGCACGGCGTCGACCTTGTAGTCGTCGGTACTGCCGTAGATGAACTCATCTGCGGTCTGGCTGAACTTGTCACGCAGGAACAGCCGCCGGTTCTTGAGCGGCATGACTTCCTCCGCTTCCGTCTCCGGCGGTTTGTCGGTCACCTTCACGTAGGCTTCCCAGCGCTGGCTGGCCGGCATCTTGGGGTCGAAGCCGGTCTTCGTGTGGTAGGACCACTCCTGCCAGTCCCACAGGTTGACCAGGGTCTTGCCGAAGCCCGCCAGCCATCTGATGATGATCATGCACTACACCTCGCGGCCGTCGCTGTGCCGCACCTTAGATTATATCTTCAGGCACCCTGCGGCAGCGGGCGGTTCCAGTCCAGCCGCCGCACTGGCCGGCGCAGGAACAGGGGCAGCAGGCGCACGGCCAGGTTGCGCAACTCGGGGTCCGCGGCTGTGCGGGCCTTCAGGATGTTGAAGCGCAGCTCGGACAGCGCCGGAGCCATGCCCTGCAGGTATCGCCGGATGATGCGCCGCTGCAGCTCCGGGCTCACCGGGCCGCCCAGTTCTCCCCGGAACTGGGTGAGTGCCCCGGCAATCGCAATCCCCCCCTGCAGGCAGTAGCTGATGCCGTCTCCGCTGGAGGGGCTGACCATTCCGCTGGCCTCCCCCACGGGGATCACGCCGCGCTCCCCCCACCACAGCTGGCGCATGTCCGTCGGCGTGGTGATCGGCGAGCCCAGCGGTTTGGCATCCTCCAGCTCCACCGAGTAGCCCAGCCCGCCGAGGTAGTCCAGCATGCGTGTCAGCTTGTTCCAGGGATCCTCCGCCTGCTCGCGGGTCACTGCGCTGGCCTGTGGATAGCCTGCGCCCAGCAGGAAGCGGCCCGCCCCCTTTGGTACGATCCAGGCGTAGTAGTCCGTCAGGGCGCTGTCAAACACCGCCCACATGCTTTGCGGCGGCAGGTCGGCCTTGACCGTGCCCTGGAAGGCATGCACCTGCGGGGCCGGACGGCGCGCACTCTGCTTCCGTGACAACGCGCGCCAGCCCGTGCAGTCCAGCAGGATTCCGCAGCGCAGCTCACCGGCGCTTGTTGCCAAAGTGATGCCGTGTTCGCCATGGCTGATGCGCTGCGCCCGTGTTTCATAGGCAATATGCACACCCTGGGCCTGGGCTTCCTCGCGCAGCCAGGCATCGAAGGCCGGGCGGCTGGTGTTGACATAGTGCGGGTCGTACTCCAGGCGCAGGTGGTTGTCGCGATCGTGGTACTGCAGCAGCGGGACGATCGGTTCACGCAGTACATGTGCAGGTGGCCTGACGCCGAGTGCGGCCTGGGCCTCAGGGTTGAGCAGGCCGCTGCACAGCACGTCATTGTCCGGCCCGCCGGCTTCCAGCAGAAGCACATCGAAGCCGGCCCGGGCCAGCAGGCCTGCGGACATCGACCCGGCCGGCCCGCCGCCGGCCACCACTATCTGTGCATCGGGAAGCCCCACGCGGGAATTATAAGCGGAGCGCGCCCCGCCTCCCGCCTATAATCTCCCCGTGCGCAGCCTGAGCTTCGACTGGATCCTGTTCCTGCTCGGCCTGGCCCTGTCCATCTCGGGGCTGGTCTACGTTTACAGCGCCACCTGGGAGGCCGGGGACACGCCCGGCGTCTATTTCTCCCTCGTTGAAATCAAGCAGATCGTCTGGCTGGTGCTCGCGCTCGTTGTCCACCACTTCGTGCGCCGTGTGAACTGGGGCCTGCGCCCGGAAAGCTGGCTGTGGTTCTACGTGCCCGTGGCCGCGGCCCTCGTGCTCGTGCTGCTGGTCGGCGCCAGCCACGGCATGGGTGCCAACCGCTGGATCTCCATAGGCCCGGTTGACATCCAGCCCTCGGAGTTCGCCAAGCTGGCCTTCATCCTGATCCTCGCCTGGCTATTCTCCCGCGAGGGGCTCAAGCCTGACCGGGCTTACTTCACGGCGCTCGGCGTACTGCTGTCACTGCTGGGGCTCGTACTGCTGCAGCCGGATCTCGGCACCGCGATGGTCTTCGTCGTGGTGTTCTTCGTGATGTCGCTGTTCACTCCTGTGCGCCGCCGCCTGATCCTGGCAACGCTCGCAGGCTTCATCCTCTGCGCCATATTCGCCTGGCAGTTCCTGTTCTACCCGCACCAGAAGGACCGTATCCGGGCCTTCCTCGATCCAAAGGCGGATCCGCAGGGCATCGGCTACCAGATCAACCAGAGCGAGATCGCCGTGGGCAGCGGCGGCCTGACCGGCAAGGGTTTCCTGCGGGGCACCCAGAGCCGCGGGGACTTCATTCCGGTGATCGAAAGCGACTTCATCTTCGCGCTGATCGCCGAGGAGTATGGCTTCCTCGGCTGTGTCTACGTCCTGTTTATGTACTTCTTCCTGATTGCGCGGATCCTCGCCATTTCACGAGATGTGCAGAGCAACTACGAGCGCTATATCTGCTACGGCGCCTCGGCCTTCTTCTTCTTCCACGTGTTTGTGGCTGCGGGAATGACAATCAGGCTGACGCCGGTCACGGGCCTGCCCCTGCCCTTCATTTCGCAGGGTGGATCGTC
>JAHEFU010000021.1:1754-15567 GCA_024645305.1 Planctomycetales bacterium | reverse complement strand
GATGACGATGTGGCTCGTGCTGGCCATCATCCAGTCGCTGTACTTCAACAGCCGGCGCGATTTCCGCGCTCTCAGGATGAGGCGCTGAGTTCGGCGGCGAGCTGGCGATAGCGCTGGGCCAGGTCGCTGCGGCCAGCCAGCCGGGCAACTTCGATGAGTTCCTGCGACATGGCGGCCTGCTCTTGTGTGGACTGTTCGGCGGCAAAGCCCTCCCAGGCTTCGACATAGGCCGTCAGGCTCTCCGCGAAACTCTCCTGGGCGAGCAGGATACGGGCACGCTCCAGCTGGGCCCGGGCCTCCAGCAGGGGGTTAGGTGAGACGTCGAGGATTGCCAGGCATTCATCAGAACTTACCAGTGCTTCCAGGAAGCGTCCCATTTCACGCAGGGCCCGGGACAGTCCCAGCTGCTGGCTGGCACAGCTGTGTGGCTGGTCCAGCTTGCCGCAGAGGAACAGAGCCTGGCGGAAGGCATCTTCCGCATTGTCCGGGTCGTCGGCATTGAGCCAGGCCTGGCCGGCACTGGCATAGCTGTTCATCAGGCCACGCTCGTCCCCGAGCCCGAGGAAGGCATCCCCGGCCTCCTCGTAATACTGCGCGCTGCCGGCAGGCTGTCCCATCAGCTCGGACAGCACACCGAGGCTCATGAGGGTCCCGGCAATGCCATAGCCGCTGCCCTGCTCCCGGTGGATCTCAAGTGCCACAAGATAACTCTTTTCAGCTTCCGCATACTCACTGCGTGCCTTCAGGACACTGCCAAGCTGGCTTGCCAGCTGCGCAGCAGCCTCCGGACGACCATCGGACATCAGCATTTCCCGGGCCTGGCCGGCTGCCTCAAGGGCCTCACCGAGTTTGCCCAGTCGGATCTGCAGCAGCATCATGGATTGGGCCACCCGGGCCGCCGCAGCATATTCCTGTTCCGCGCTGAAGCCACTTAAGGCGCTCTGGTACAGGAGCAGGGCATTTTCCGAGTCGCCGTTGCGTTCCGCCGCGATCGCCACCTGCTCGTCACTGGTCGCGTCCGCATATGCGTATAGGGGTGCCAGCAGGAACAGCGAGCAAAGCAAAAACAGATTTGCAGTAAAGCAGGGCTTCATTGAGGTCTGGAATTATAACGATTTGCGGGCTGAATTGGCTGCATTGCCTGATCGGGACTGAAAATTCCCGGATCCGGTTCATCGGGGTCGGTGGGTGTCCTGCCGTGCTATCAATCATATAATCAGGTGATGAGTGACGAAAGCAGACGCAGCTCGCGCGAACTGGCACAGGAATACATGTCCCGCGGGGACAGCCAGGGCTGGTTTGAGGAGCTCTACCGGCTGGCGCAGGGCGAAATGGAGCATGTGCCATGGGCGGACCGCCGGCCCAGCCCGCTGATGCTGCAGGTGCTGGCTGCTGGCCTGGATCGACCTGCGGGAGAGTGTGCTGTGGTGGGCTGCGGCCTGGGGGACGATGCCGAGGAACTGGCCAGGCGCGGCTACAAAGTGACCGGATTCGACCTGTCGGAAACAGCCATCAGCTGGTGCCATGAGCGCTGGCCGGACAGCCCTGTCAGATACTTGCAGGCCGATCTGCTGCACCTACCACCAGAAATGAGCGAAGCATTTGACCTTGTGGTTGAAATCAACACGCTACAGGCCGTACCCGATGCCCTGCGCATGCGCATGCTGGCTCCGCTGGCCGGACTGCTGAGGCCTGGGGGACTGCTGCTCGTGGTCTGCCGGATGCGTGAGGAGGACGAACGGGTGGAAGGGCCCCCCTGGGCTCTGTGCCGCAGCGAGCTGGACCTGCTGAGTGCGGACCATTGCCTCGAGAATATCCGGTTCGAGCTGCTCATAGACGGCGAGGATCCGCCGAGCCGCCGTTATGTCGCACTTTTCCGCCGACCCGGCGCCTGAGCACCGGGACTGCGCGGCTATAATCTGCGCCATGCTGGAGCACAGCGAGCGCGAGCGCCTGAGCCAGTTGCTGCGTGAATACATGGGCGCGAAGCGCCATGACCACAGCTGCAAGGTGGCCACGGCCTGTGTGCGCCTGGCGAGGATCCATGCCCCCGGGCTGGAGGATCAGGCGGAACTTGCCGGGCTTTTGCATGACAATGCCAAGAGCCTGCCTGCTCCGGATCAGCTGGCCATCGCCCGTGAACGCCACCTTTCGATCAGCGCGGCCGAGGAGCAGAGTCCCGGACTGTTGCATGGCAAGGTCGGCGCACTGCTGCTGAAGCGCCGTTTTGGCATTGCCGACCCAGTGGTGGAGCAGGCCATCAGTGACCATGTGACCGGCAGGCCGGGAATGGGACTGCTCAGCGGCCTGCTCTATGTGGCGGATTACGTAAGCGCTGACCGGGAACTGCCCGGCCTGGATGAGATCCGCACACTGGCCCAGTCCGACCTGGATGCAGCAGTTTTCGCAGTGGCCAGTGCCAAGCTCAGGCATGTTATCGAACGCGGACTTCTCATCGAATCTAATACCGTGGACCTGTACAACTACTACCGGGACCATGCTCGCCGTAATCGGATGGAAGAACAGAACTGATGGACAATCCCGACAAGCATCTGGAACCCCACGAGGTGGAATTGCTGGCAACTGATTCGCCGGCCGCGGAGGATGCCGCTGCCGGGATACAGGAAGATGCCGCTTCCGAAGAGCAGGTGTTCGTTCCCTATGTGCCGCAGGTTCCGGCGCTGCCCCGCCAGGTGGTTCGCGGACAGCGCCGCCGTACGGACCGGATACCTTTTCCCCTGCGCAGCCCGCTGATGTTTTCCCTGCTGTTCGTCGGCCTGGTGCTGGTGCTATTTGGCTGGAAGTGGTTTACCACGCCCATCGAGAACCTGGCAACGGGTGAAAGCCAGACCAGGGGACAGCAGGTGCAGAAGTTCATTGGCAACCTTGTGAGGCCGAAGGAGTCGCTGGAAAAGTCCTTTGCAGGGCAGCAGCGCATCACGGTACTGCTGATCGGGCTTGACCATGTGCCTAGAACCAAGCTGGATCCAGCCATCATTCGTCGCAATGACAGTACCCTCGTTGCCTCCACTGACTTCAGCAGTAAGCAGATCCGGCTGGCCAGCCTTCCCCGCGACGGCTGGGTGCAGCACTGGCAAGCCGGAAAGAACATGGGGTATGCCAAGTTTGGGCATAGCTACAGCGAAGGCCAGCAGTTCAACCTCAGGCACAAGGAAGACCTCGGTGTCGGAGGTGTTGCCCGTGTGCAGGAGACGGTGGAGCATTTACTCGACATTGAGGTAAACCACTACGTCGTGATCGAGTTCGAAGGCTTCATCAAGCTGATTGATGCGATGGGCGGGCTGGAGATAGATGTTGAGAAGAATATGAAGTGGGATGACTATGCCGGTGACCTGCACATCAATCTGAAGAAGGGCCTGCAACACCTCGATGGTAAACGCGTGATGCAGTATGCCAGGTTCCGCAACGATGCGATGTCCGACAAGGGCCGGATGATCCGTCAGCAGAAGGTGATCAAGCTCGTGCTGGAAAAGATGGCCACTCCGCAGATGCTGCCGAAGCTGCCGCAGATCGCGACCCTGTTTGCGGAAAGCGTGCAGACCAGCCTCAACCCAGATCAGCTGCTGGCCCTGGCCCAGCATGTAGATGAGTACGACACTGATGAAATGGAATCGATGAGCCTGCCGAGCTACTGGGCCCGTGAACCCGGCCATGAACGCAACCTGCCGGGCGTAAGTGCCGAGAACCAGAAGTACCGCACCAGCGATGAATACATCGCTCCGTCCGATGTACAGAAGCTGCATGACTTCCTGACCGACCTGAATGCCCCGCCAGTGGTGAATGCCTGGCTGGAGGCGGATCAGGGTACGGCGCCCTTTACGGTCAGGGCTGATGCATCAAAAAGCCGGGACCGAGACGGCAGTGTGGTGACTTACGAGGCGGACTGGAATGGAGACGGGAATTTCGAGGAGCAGGGCAGCAGCCCGCAGCTCAGCCATGAATTCCCGAAGGCCGGGGAATTCAGCTTCAATATCCGGGTGTTGGATGACATGGGCAAGCCCAGCCGTCCGCAGGCCTTCAAGCTTACGGTGACTGCCCCGGTTGAGCAGGCTGCCGGTGATGTATCACCCGGCAGTGCCTGATTCCCATCTGGATTGAGGGACGACATTATATCTATCTAGTAGAATCTACGCGGACCACAAAAGTGGTCCAGTCTTATTTTCGGAGAATTATGGTCAAGCTTCCAAAGACAACTACTGTGGATCCGAAGTTGATTGAAGAGGATCCGAGCATGGATGAAGTGCTTAAGGTCATCCATGACACGATTGACCTGCGCAAGGGCGAACGTCCCATGGTGCTGGATGTTTCCGAGCAGGTGGACTACGTGGATTACATAATCATCGCCAATGGCCTGACCGCACTGCACAACCGGGCCATCATGGATTACGTCATAGAGGAACTGGCCAGGTATGATATAATGCCGGACGGTCTAAACGGATATGAGAACGGCGAGTGGATACTTGCTGATTTTGGCGTCATGACTGTCCATCTGTTCACTCCAGCACTGCGAGAGTTCTACAGGCTGGAGGATCTTTGGGCGGCTGGCAGAGAGGTTGAGATGAGTTGATCGGGGCTGTGGCGCAGTGGTAGCGCATCTGTCTGGCAGACAGAGGGTCAGGGGTTCGAATCCCCTCAGCTCCAGTTTTTTCAATTCGTCGCAACTGATCACCGTTCCGGAAGTCATAATGAGAGAGACTCCCGGGGAATGTCAAGGGTGGTTTGTATGAATAACACGCTTAAGAAGTTATGTCTGGCAGTTGTGGCCCTTCTGGTCATGGTCGGCACCCAATCCAAGGCCGAAGCCAAGATCGAGGAAGCCCAGCTTCTTCGCTTCAACCCGGATGAGGATCTCAAGACCCGCTACATGCTGCAGCTCATCATGAACGGTGAGCAGGTCTCCCCCGGATTCAAGGATGAAATTGTCTGGGGCGAGTTCGCTATCGGCAGTGTCTACGAGGATGTTGTGGACTACAGCGGGCCCGGCCTGAACAGGAACAGCATCAACTTCTACACCTATCGCGTCAGGGCCCTGGATTCTCTGCTGGGCCGTGACCGCATTGATGCCCGCTTCGGTGACGATGCCTGGAGCAACTTCAACCTGGATGGTGGCAGCGGCTCCGGTGATGGCGGCGGCGGCGCAATGGGCTCCGGCGATGACTTCATCAACGGTCTGGGCCTGCCTCCCGCAGGAGACCCGGGTGGTTCCCCCATGCAGGGAGGTCCTCCTGGTGACGGCGGTGGCGACGGCGGTGATGACGGCGGCATGGCCGGATCCCTCTCCGACTCCATCGACCTCGATTCAGTAACCGTGAACAATATCCAGTATGTGTCCAACAAGCAGGGCGAAGTGCTGGATATCGGTGGTCTGGAGCTCCTGCGCAAGGTGTCCCGCAACCGTCTGGTAGCGGATGATGACAATGACCGCAACTACATCGACCTCAACATCTCCCACGTGTTTGAGTGGACCCACCTGCTGTACCTGCCGGATTATCCGGTTTACAACGACAACATCTGGTTCCACAGCTTCCCGATCCACATTCCCGGCCTGCCGGAGAATGAGCCGATCATGACCAAGTTCATGTACAAGCTGATCGACTACACCCAGCTCAATGGCCGCAACCTGGCGATCATTGACATGAGTGGTGTTTCCGAGTGGAACAAGGAGTGGGAGGAACGCACCAGCGAGGAACTCACCGAGTTCAAGAGCTGGGGCAACATCGGCATTTCCAGCCGTTACTACTTTGACATTGACCGCGGCGTGGTGTTCGGCATTGAGAAGCCGCCCCACCGTCACAGCGTCACCAATGCCGTGGACCAGCCGCTGGGCGCTCCGTATCCGTTTGACGGGGTGTTCGGTGTCCGCTTCCCGGGACTCATTGTGATGATGGAATTCTTCTATCACACCAAGGTAACGGACATTTCCGGCCGCCCGCGTCTCGTTGAGATCGAGCCCAAGGAACTGCGCCGCTACATCGTATTCAACATCCTGGCCCAGCTTGAAGCTGAGTAGGACCACGAAGACAGATCAACCTGAGGCCCCGCTACGGCGGGGCCTTTTTTTATCCGCGCCAGCCCCAAAGTTGTGAGATGCAGGTATCACTTTGCGATGAGCAAATCAGTTATCGTCCTGGTCCTGCTGGCCGCCGGCCTGGCTCTGTTGGCCCTCCTGTTGCCCCCGCTTCTCGTCCGTAATGCCGTGCGCAGTAGTGCGTCCTCAATTGCCGAAGCGGTCAGACAGGAGGATATGGCCACGCTGGAATCACACATACTTCCCGCCGAGCGCAGCCTGGCCCGCTCCCTGATCGAGCCATTGCTGCCAGGCCATGGACAAAACCTGGACAGGTTCCGCGTGCTGTCCATGGACCGGCTGGATGACCGCAGCTACCGCGTGAGTGCTCTATTCAATTTCGAAGACCCCAGCTGGGGCCGGCAGATAATTGAGGCCCGGCTGCTTATGCGCCGGGACAGCAGTGAATGGTTCCTCAGCCTCACTGAAACGGATGCCCGGCAGTTCACCCTGGCGGATAACACCGACTGGACAAAGGCCACGGATTGGCTTAATCTGGCGCGGCCCTGATGATCACTGACGCGAACCCCCATCCGGATGCCAGCGCTGAGTACTTCATGTACCGAGCACTCCAGCTGGCGCGCCGTGGCCTGGGCTGGACCAGTCCCAATCCGCTGGTGGGATGTGTC
The DNA here is from genome assembly GCA_024645305.1 of Planctomycetales bacterium. GTDB lineage: Bacteria > 4484-113 > 4484-113 > 4484-113 > JAFGCY01 > JAHEFU01. Next base: position 8,850 of record JAHEFU010000021.1, on the reverse strand, counting down.
CTTGTGCGCGACGGGCAGATTCTGGGCGAGGGCTGGCATGCACGATTTGGCGAGCAGCATGCTGAAGTCGCCGCGATCACTGCTGCCGGGGACTGCCGGGGGGCCACGGCCTATATCAGTCTTGAACCCTGCTCGCATGTGGGTCGCCAGCCCCTGTCCTGCACGACGGCCCTCATCGAAGCCGGCCTGGGCCGTGTGGTATTCGCCTATGAAGACCCGGATCCGCGCAGCCATGGCAGGGCCCGGAACCTGCTTGAGTCAGCAGGGATCAGTGTGCATTCCGGCCTGCTTGAGCATGAAGCGGAGATGCAACTGGATTATTTCCGCCATAATCAGTCTAGCGGGACTACCTTCATCTGCCTGAAGCTGGCCTGTAGCCTGGACGGGCGCATTGCCTGCGCGAATGGAGACAGCCAGTGGCTCAGTGGGCCACAGAGCCTCGGATACGCGCATTTCCTGAGACAGAAGTACGATGCAATCCTTGTGGGCTGCGGAACCGTTCGTGCGGACAATCCCCGGCTGACGACACGGCGGGAGGTCCTGCGGGAATTCATGGCGGACCTGGATTCCCTGACCATCCGTAACATCAGCCGGGTGGTGCTGGATCCGGATTTCAGCCTGTTGCCAGAGCTGGATCAGTTTGCTGCAAGCGATCTTTCTGGCAGTTTCCGTCCGGAACTGCCCCGTCTGGTGCTGGCCGGGCGCGCCAGCCGGCTGCCGAGCGGAGCTGTTCCTGAGGGAGTGCAGCTGCTGTCCCTGCCGGAGCATGATGGCCGTCTGGATTTCCGCGAACTTGCGGCTGGCCTGCGGGAACTCGGGATCCACAGCCTGCTGGTCGAAGGAGGAGCCGGGGTTAGTGCCAACCTGCTCAAACAGGGAGCAGTGGACCAGCTGGCGCTTGTTTACACTCCCCTGCTGGTAGGCAGCGATGGTCTGACGTTCAGTCCGGAACTCGGACTTGAGAAACTGCTTGATGCGCCAGGATTCCAGCTGCTGGACACTGTCCGGATGGGACAGGATGTGCTGTTGATACTGGGCCGCTCCAAAGATGATGGATAATTTCCGGCAGTTGCCTATCGTGATGCAAAAACGTCAAGGCATGATGTCGAGCGCCATTTTCCTGTATGATCTGATTGGCTAATAAACACCAATAACCTGCCGGTCAGAATCGATGCGGCAGATTATCACTGACATAGTGATATGCATTAAGGGGCGATTATGCATGCAAATGAACTGGGCAACTACATAAAGCTGCTGCGCATCAAGAACAACATGACCATGACCCAGACGGCCGGGGTTACAGGCATCACCCAGGGATACATCAGCCAGATAGAGAACGGGATCTACGCTCCGTCAGCAAAGACACTTGCCAAGCTGGCCCGGGCCTACAACGTCCCGGAGATCCACCTGCTGCGTAAGGCCGGGATTGTGGAGTCGAGCAGCCCGTTTAGCCGTGCCGGCAGGATGGATGAGAACCCCGCCAACCTGGAATCTGATCCACTACTGGAATTCTCCGACAGCGCTGAGATGCTGGAAATGCTGAGGCGGGGGATCTGCAATCTGGAATACGTCACTAGCCAGATCCGCCAGCGCAGCCAGATTTCAAGCCTGCCGGATGCTCACTTCGGACAGTTGGCGGCAGACCATGCGCTGCAAAGTGCTGTCCCGCTGCCGGTCTACGAGTCCAACTGGCAGCCATTGAGGAACGTGGCCGGTGAGCAGGCCGGCTTCAGCCTGCCGGCTGCATTCTGCAATGATGATGTGGACGCATTCGTGCTGAGAGTTGATGACAACGCCATGTCACCGCTCGTCAATTCCGGGGACTGGGTGGTGATCAGCCCGGCCTGCCAGCCCGCCAACGGCAACATTGTTGCCATCAACGACAGGAACAGGATCAAGCTTCGCAGTTTCATTGGGGCCGAGGGCATGGTGGCCCTGTCTCCAGTTAATCCGGATTACGTCAGTTCCACGCTGCTAATAGAACGCCAGGGAGAAGAAGTGGAGATCGTGGGACGTGCGCTGCGCGTTGTCAACCGCGAGCTCTGAACCCGGTCGCCCGCCTGATATCATCAGCGCGTGGCTGGACCTAAGCGAACCTCCCGCGGCGCTGGCCAGTATCTGGTCAGTTCCACTGCATACCTGGAACTGCTGGAGCGCATGGCACGCTATGTCTATGATATGCAGCCACAGCCGGACTGTGTAGTCGGGGTGATCCGCAGCGGGCTGTTTCCGGCCGTTTTCCTCAGCCACCAGCTCAAGCTCCCATTCTTCGCCTCCAGTGACACAGCAAACATCCCCGTGGAGCGCTTCAGGAGGCCGCTGGTTGTGGACACCTCCTGCTGGAGTGGTGCCACCGTGCGGCGGATCCAGGGACGCCTGCTGGAGCGCGGCTGCGAAGCAGTGCCGGTGTTTGCATTCTACATACGCAACTTCCCGCGGCCCGATGTGGATGAGCTACACTTTCTTGAGGCCAGTGACCACATCATGCAGTTCTGGTATGACTATGAGGGTCTGGTCCGTGAGGTTGTCCAACGCAGGCAGGCTGGCAATGATTCAGATTCCTGCGGACAGGTGAGTGAAAATGATGCATGAAAGACGACCGCTCCTTGCAGCCAACTGGAAGCAGAACCTGCTCTGGCATGATATTGAGTCATACTGCGAGGATCTGCGTGCCGGCCTCCCGGACTACTTTGTGGAGGACAGCGAACCGGCGATCGACCTGCTGATCTGTCCCCCGCTGTGCTACCTCGGCCTTGTCGGTGCGCTGCTTGAGGACTCCCATGTATACAGCGGTTCCCAGCTGGTTAGTATGGAGGGAGGTGGGGCATTCACCGGCGAAGTCAGCGCCCAGATGGTAGCGGACCTGGGTTGCGATTATACGATTATCGGCCACTCTGAACGGCGTAACCTGTTTGGTGAAACCGAGGAACAGATCGGCAGGCGCATACAACAGGCCTTCGATCACGACCTGGTGCCAATCCTGTGTGTCGGGGAGGACCTCGAGACCAGGCGGGCCGGTCGTGAGCAATCGTTTGTGCTGCGCCAGCTGGATGCCCAGCTGCAGTACCTTGGCGACATAGATGCAGGAGAGCTGGTAGTGGCATATGAGCCTATCTGGGCCATTGGCACTGGAGAGAATGCCAGCGCGGAAGATGCTCAGCAGATGGCGCGGTTGATCAGGGAATGGGTGGGTTCAAAGGTCAGCAGCAAGGTCAGTGAATCCGTGCAGGTGCTTTATGGTGGATCGGTCAAAGCCGGGAACATTGTTGAGTATTTCAGCCAGCCGGATGTCGATGGTGCTTTGATCGGCGGGGCATCTCTCAGTTCCGAGAGCATGATTGCAATGCTTCAGGCCTGTCTGGCACAGCTGCGGATCTGAAAAAGTAATATCTTAGTTAACTATGCCTGTTTTCCGATACAAGAGATGACGACTTTCAGTGGGAGAGGTTAAAATTGTGACTGTGTACCAATCCTGCTGTAGGGACTTTTCGGTATGAAGATATCTGTTGGACAATTTGTGGGACTGCTGCTGATTGCTGCGGTAGTCTACTATTTCATTTCTCCCTGGTGGGGAGAGCAGGATCAGGGCAGCTGGATTAATCGCTTCAACAATTCGATCATTGAAGATGGGCGGGCAGAAGGCTCCTCCCGGAACAAGGAAGAAAAGCCCTACGATCCCAGCGGCTGGAACTGATCAGGATCCCTGCAATCCACCTGCTCTCTGATCTGCTGAACTGAAAACTGCCAATCGCAGCTCATTCGCTATTCCGCCAATTCCAGGCTGTCCCAGCTGTCGATTCACCCCTGAGTCTCATTGCACATCTTGGACTTCCTGCGACCCTTGGAATCCCCTGTGAATTCCTGCCCAACAGTACGAATTGACAGCTTCCGACGGCAGCCGCTGACAATTGAATGAAGCGAGACTGCGATGGTCACCAAATGCGCGAATGGCGTCTTGATTTCTTCATGTGTGAACTGAGCTGAGCATTCAAGCGGCGTCAGGGCTGCTGGATTAATAGGTAATCTCCGGTATAATTAGGCTCGAATATGTGCTGGGGGAGTAGCTCAGCTGGAAGAGCAATTGCCTTGCACGCAATAGGTCGTCGGTTCGAGTCCGATCTCCTCCACCAGCACATATCATTCAGTGGGAGTACATATGCCAAGCAGTGACCTGACCGCAAGGATGTATTTTGACCAGGGCCAGACTGCCTTTGCCCGTGGAGACTTTGCGACTGCAGAGGAATTCTTCAAGAAAGCAGTTGAGAAGGATCCGCAATACAATGAGGCACATCGCTACCTGGCGGAATCATTTGAAAAGCAAGGATTCAGTCACCGGGCCAAGAAGGCCTGGGAACGCCTGTCCAGAATAACCAGGGACTTGCAGGAGCAGGCTGATATCAAGAAACGCATCGACGCACTTTAGGGTGCCGGAGGGTCGGATTACCGATGATAGATAATCAACCTCCCGCCGGGAGAAATCCCGACGAGGATAATCAGCTCTGGAAACTGCTACAGGGTGAGCAGGCCGACGAAAGGGTCGGGCCTGCTGGCAAGAGTAGTGCAGATCCAGGTCAGCAGCCGGATGTTGTGCGTGACAAGGAAATAACGGAGCAGCAGGATTCCAAGAGATACAGGGAAGTTGACATTCCGGACGGCTTTGAACCTGAGGAGTGGCAGAAAGTGCCTGAACAGGAAGCGGTCTCCCAGTTGCAGAAGATGCTGGCAAATCCGGATTCCCTATCTGAAGATGTTGATTTCAGCCGTACCGGCCAGTCTGAACCGGACATTTCAAGCGACACGGACAGCATTGTCAGCGAATTCTACCGCGACAGTCAGGTGGAAGTCATGTGCCGCAAGTACCCGGACCAGGTGGCTACAACACAGTGTCCCGAATGCCAGGCATTCTTCTGCCAGAAGGCGATAACGGTCAAGCGCGGAAGACTGCTGTGTGTTGACTGCGCCGAGGCCCTGTTCGTCAGGTCAGAACAGGAAATCCTGGATGCAGTGGAACGTGGTGAAACTGATTTCGGCCCGGACATCACGCCTGAGGATCCGCCGGAATTTGAATTGGGCAATGCAACATTCGGGCAGGAGGGGCGTCCCGCTCATCCGATGCGCAAGCTGCTGGCCCTGGTTCTTGACTGGGTTATTACCAGATTCCTCGTGCTGTGCGTATTGTTCCTGATCGGCGGGGCATCTTCAGCGGGAAATCCGCTGTTCGAGATCTTCAGCGATGACAGCGGGGGAACCCAGTTCAGCCGGATCATGGGGGCCTTTGTCTATCTCAAGCCCATACCCTACTGGCTCATTCTGTTCGCCGTGACGGATTACCTGTATTACTTCCTGTCGCTGGCATTCTGGAACAGGAGCATCGGCATGAGCTGGGTGGGGATCCGGGTGGTCACGGAATGGGGTGAGTTCGCGAACTTCGGTTCGCTGTTGATCCGCACCCTGATCTTCATTGTTCTGTTCGAGGCTCCGGCCGTTCTCCTGAGTCTGTTCTTCCCGGCCTACCGTGGGCTGCACGACTATGCAGCGGGCACTGTTGTGGTCAATTACTCCGGCCTCAAGCGCGTCGACGCGTATGAGACCATAAAAATCAAACTGAACTAGGCTATAATTTACGCTTATTCCGGCCTAGTGTGTAGGGGTTGCGATGGTTGCGCTAGCAATGTTGCAGGGAGCTGGTGACACCACCGGCATGATGCTGATAGCACTTGTGGTGCTGACAGTGATGTGTTTCGTGGTGCTCGGACTGAAGTTCTTTGTCAACCTGTTTGAAGTCATAACGGCACCAGGTGCCAGTCTGAAGCATCATGGTTCGATGGACACGGCTTTCTACTCCTTTGCCGTAGTGTTCCTCGGACATCTGATCGGTTCGATCGTGCTCGTCATGAACCGCGAGCAGATGCGCATGGGATACCACGAGTTCGCAGTGGGCTTCGGTCAGACCCTGGCTGCCAGCAACCCGAACAAGAACTACCAGGATGTTGCCGCCAACTGGGCAACTTCAAAGCTTGACGTGTTGTACCAGACCATGATCGACAGCAACCTGCTCTGGCTTGGCCTGGCAGGTCTGGCTCTGTGGGTCCTGGCCGGCCTGATCTATTTTGTGGCAGCGAAGATGTTCGGGTCGCCGGTGAGCCTCAGCGAAATGATGAGCACCACCGCCTACCCGATGTTCTTTTACACCATCGGCTGGTGCTGCAGCACAGCAGCAAGCCTGACAGGCTTCTCAACTTACGTGGATGGATTCAATTCGTCCGCCATGGCAGGCCAGAGTACGCTGGCCATTGTCGGAACTGTGATAATGCTGTATGCCGCAGTGTTATATGCGATTGCGTTCATTCAGGCATCTGACCTGGGATTCGGGCAACTGATCGTTGGATTCGTTCTTTACATGCTCGTTGTCGGCGGAATCAGCTACGGAGTTCAGGCCAAGATCACAGGACCGGCTGCAGAGCAGTTCGGCCGGGACGTGGCATCGCTGGATTTCAGCAAGGATAACTACAGACTACCTGGATCTGAGAATCTTTAAGGCGAAACATTGAAAGGTGGATTAGCGTCCCCTTAAGGCGAGGAAGAGGACTAACTGGAGGAGGCATCCGTGAACGGAGCAACGCGCACTGCGCTGCGCCTGCTGCCCGTTGCCACGGTCATCTGCATGGCATTGCCAGCGATGGCAGGAGAGCCGGTTGATGACATATCGGCGAACGCGGCGGTAACGGTTTCAGGAGAAGAATTTGACCTGGTTCCCGGTGAAACGGGCAGGGCATGGGGCGAGGAACTACAGCAGGCACTGGCCAGCGGGCTGGAAACAGCTGATTTGTTCCGACTCCAGCCTGAGCCATTTTCAGCGGATGGAGCCATGCTGGTATCGCTTGAGGAACTCCTTGAGCTGTCAGTCACAAACAACTTCGGCCTGCGCAACCGGCAAAACAGCATCGAGAAGAACCATTTCAGTGTTGACCGCACCTACTACCGCTGGGATCCCATGTGGAGCGGCAGTTTCAGTGCCGGACGCAGCAGCACGGACGAGTGGCCCTTCGTGGGTGGCACGAACAGCCAGTCATACAGCGCTTCAACATCCTGGAGC
>JAHEFU010000021.1:0-1744 GCA_024645305.1 Planctomycetales bacterium | reverse complement strand
GGGGGCAAGAACAGCGGCGCAACCGCCAGCAACAGCTACAGCCACAATTTCAACTTCAGCTTTACAAAGCCCCTCAGGCGTGGCAGCGGTCGTTACATCAACAACCTCTCGCTGTATTCGAGCAGCAACAGCCTGCAGCTGAGCTATGAGCAGCTGGATAACGACATCCGCCAGCTCAAGCTGAATGTGATTAACAGCTATTACCGGGCCATGGCCACACGCCAGGCCGTCAATGTGCGCCAGGCCAACCTGAGTACAGCCCTTTTGCAGCTGGAACGCTCCATTGAGCGCCTCAAGGTCGGTCTGGGCATCCCGCTGGATGTCCTGCAGGCGGAGAATTCCGTGATCAACCAGGGTAACGCCCTGATCACCGCAGTACAGGCCTACGAGGACAGTCTGGACAACCTGACACTGCTTGTCGGCCTGCCCCAGGAATTCAGCATAGAACTCGATGTGGAGGCACTGGAGGAGGATTCCTTCAGCGAACTGCCACCGGACCTCTGGGAACTGGTAAGGAACACAGCCTTCAGCCTGAAGAGCATCGAGACCGCGATTGCCAACCTGAAGATCAACCGTGAAGCCACGCTTGACCAGATGCAGCCCCGTGTGGATTTCGGCCTGAGCTTCGGTCGGGGCAATACGGGTGAGTCAGAGATCGGAGACGCCCTGCTTGGTCTGGATGAGGAAAGCATCACGGCTTCCGTCACCTGGTCCCTGGACAGGCGCAACCGCGACCTCAAGGCCAGTCTGGCCCAGACTCAGCTGGATCTGGAAAACCTGCAGATCAGCCGTGAGGAGGAGCTCCTGCGCCTCAAGCAGTCGCTGCGCTCATTGCAGCGTGAGCTGGATACGCGATCTCGGACAATTGAACTGCAGGTCAAGAATGTGCAGGTATTGCGAGAGACCCTGAAGATCACCCAGGAGCGCCAACGCGTGGGCCTGGCCATCACGCTGGATGTCGTGGATGCCCAGGACGACCTGCTGGCGGCTGAGCTTTCCCTCCTGCAGGCACGGGTTTCCTTCCAGGAAACCTATCGCAGTATCCTGGTTCTGGCGGACCTGCTCTGACATCATGACCAAGCTGATTGAATTCATTGATATCGAAAAGTTCTACAAGATGGGCTCACACGAAGTGCATGCCCTCGATGGTGTGACCTACACCATAGAAGCCGGCGAGTTCGTGGCGATCATGGGCAGCTCGGGTTCCGGCAAGTCCACGGCCATGAACATCATGGGCTGCCTTGACCGGCCCACGAGCGGGATCTACAAGCTGGAGGGCCAGGATGTGTCGCGCATGCGCGACAGCGAACTGGCCCGCGTGCGCAACCGCAAAATCGGGTTTGTCTTCCAGAATTTCAACCTGCTGCCACGGACCAGTGCGATGGAAAACGTTGAGCTGCCGATGGTCTACAGCGGATTCGTGCGAGACAGGCGCAAGCGTGCCCAGAATGCCCTGGAGCGGGTTGGCCTCGGGGACAGGATGCATCACAAGCCCAATGAGCTGTCAGGCGGACAGCAGCAGCGAGTAGCTGTGGCACGTTCCCTGGTAAATGAGCCGGCAATCATCCTTGCGGATGAGCCCACCGGAAACCTGGATACCAGGAGCGGCGAGGAAGTACTGAAGATCTTCCAGGACCTCAACAACAGCGGAATCACCATGGTGATCGTGACGCATGAGGAGGAAGTGGCGGAGTGCTGCAAGCGCATCCTGCGCTTCCGCGATGGAAAACTGATCAGTGATGAA
>JAHEFU010000197.1 GCA_024645305.1 Planctomycetales bacterium | reverse complement strand
ACGAACGGCGACATCATCTTCGCGGTGCACCATGAGTGGAACCCGCTGGGGGCCCAGCACTTCATCGACCTTGTCAACATGGGCTTCTACGACGGCGCTCCCTGGTTCCGCGTGATTGACGGATTCGTGGCGCAGTGCGGCATCAGCGCCGACCCGCGCATGAATGAGCAGTGGGGTGAAGCGAACTTCCCGGACGAGGATGTACTCGTTGGCAACACGCGGGGCATGGTGGCCTACGGCAAGACCGAGGAACCGGATTCGCGCTCCACGCACATCTACATCAACTTCGGCGACAACTCGCGGCTGGATGCGCGCGGCTTCAGCGCCTTCGCGGAAATCTGGCAGGGCATGGCGGTGGCGGATGGCCTGTACCGTTGCGAGTATGACGACCAGGAGGCCCTGGCTGCCGCGGGCGGACTGGCCCAGTTCCGCGAAATGTTCCCGGAGGCGGACTTCATCGAACTGGCCTATGTGCTGGAGGGAGATCCGCCGGCCTATGCCCCGGAGGCTGCAGCCGCCGGGGAGTAACCAGGCTGCCCGCATTCCCGACTGCTCGATTTGAATAGCCTGACAGATGTTAAGTGTAATAAAAAAATGTAGTTCCTTCGACGTTGGAATGCCGCTTGCCCCTTTAACAGGGCGCATTGTATAATTTCCGATACCTATTAGGAATCAGCGGAGCATCTGATGAGGAAAGTGATTCTCGCCGCGTTACTCGTGGCTGCACTGACGGTATTCGCCGGGGGCACTTCTTCTGCCTGGGCTGACTGCGGTTGCAAGGACAAGTGTGGCTGTTCACAGAAGGCGGACTGTGGCTGCAAGGATAAATGCGGCTGCGAGAAACCCACATGTGGCAAATGCGGCAGCACTGATAAGTGCGGTTGCGAGAAGCCCAAGTGCGACAGTTGCGGCAGCAAGGACAAGTGCGGCTGTTCCAAGCCCAAGTGCAACAGTTGCGGCAGCAAGGACAAGTGTGGCTGTTCCAAGCCCAAGTGCAGCAGTTGCGGCAGCAAGGACAAGTGCGGCTGCCGGCAGGACTGCTGCGTGCAGAAGGTGGCCCAGAACCACCACCCCTATGAATGCCAGTTCCGCGGCAGCAGCATGCTCTGCGACAAGGGCTGCTGTGGCGGCCCCGTCTGCATTCCGAAGTGTGAGGTCTGCACCACGACCTGCACGAAGACTGAGTGCACCGACGGCTGCGGATGCAACCACGTGAGCTGGGAGAGCCACACCACCTGCGGCCTGCCCGAGCGCCCACGGACCATCCCCTGGTGGTTCAACATCGAGGCCGGCACGGGCAACATCTACCCGACGGGTGATGAAATGATGGAAAGCAACACCGAAACTGAGGATGCTGCAGAAGTGGCTTCCGCCGCGGCCGGTGATAGCACAGACAAGGAAACCGTAAAATCCAGCGAAGCTTAAGCCTGGCGCGCCGGAATACGAACAATAATCAGGCTAGAAACAAACAGACGGAGAAATCCGGGAGGGTTAGAAGATGAAGAAGATTGTAATCAGCAGCTTCCTTACGGCGGTGGCGGTGTTCGCCCTGCTTGGATCCGCTTCGGCAAGTACACTGGCAGGCGCGGTGGATGAAGCCGTCACGGCAGTCAACATGCAGATGGATACCATCACTGTTGACGTTTCCTGCGCTACATGTGGCTGCCAGAAGAGCAGCTGTGGCTGCAAGCAGGACAAGTGCGGCTGCGAAAAGCCCAAGTGTGGTTGCAAGAAGGACAAATGCGGCTGCGAAAAGCCCAAGTGTGGTTGCAAGAAGGACAAATGCGGCTGCAAAAAGCCCAAGTGTGGTTGCAAGCAGGACAAGTGCGGCTGCGAAAAGCCCAAGTGCGGCTGCAAGAAGGATAATTGCCAGTGCTGCCCCAAGCAGGTTGAGAATTACCCCGATGCCAACCGTGGTGCCGATGGTGAGTGGGCCCGTGACGGCCTCAGCCGCCAGCGTGCATAACCTGCACTTTGCATGGAATTACAGGGCGGCCGGGGATTCCCCGGTCGCCATTTTTTTGGACTGGCAATGCTGGGCAGCGGGGCTTGCAGCGGAAGCCGGAGACAGTTAACATATCCCGCAACAGCCGACAGGGTCGGCTCCAGCAGACTACAGACAGGTGTCCGCAGATGAGGTTAACCGAAATAGAGCAGATCGGCAGCAGCTACGTCGACAGGCTGGAAGCGGTCGGACTGGACAGCGTGGAGGCATTCATTGCCTCCTGTCGCACACCCGCCGGACGGGCCGAGCTGTCCCGCCGCACCGGAATCAGTGAGAATCTGCTGCTGGGCTGGGCCCAGCGCGCTGAAGTGGCCGCGATCGAGGACCTTTCCGAGGAATTCGCCGACCTGCTGGAAGCCGCCGGGGTCGGTGGGCTGCAACAGCTGGCGGAGTTTGATGCCATTGAACTGGCCACCCTGCTGGTGCAGACCAATGACAGCCGCCAGATCGTGATTGACCTGCCGGAGGCCGAACAGGTCCTGGACTGGATTGCCCAGGCCCGGCGCCTCCCCAAACTGCTGGAATACTAGATACTTCTGCCGCCTCACCCAAGGGCTCGGCGGTCTGGCGCTGCGGCCGGAACAAGTTCCGCTCCTCCCGCGCTGAAGTTACATCTACCGTCGGTGCGTCTCCTGCACCGCGCAATCAGCGAGAGACTCTGTCTTGAGCTGGATTGCAGACCAGCGAGCGCCAGGGAGCTGGCAAAACATACCCGGGTTGCGCTGAAGTTACCGTGGCCCCCCCACATCCGCCCCGTGGCGATAGAATTGATCCGTGTACTTCGGTGGCCTGGGATCCGGGCGGGAATCCGTCAAGATGGAGCCGCGCAAGCTGCGGGGCAGTGAGCGCTGCGAGAAATGCCAGACCAACATGGAAGTCCACCTGACCTACCACAAATGCCCGGTCTGCGGCGCAGTGAAAAAGAAGGGCGGCCGGACCTACCGCGACCGCACGGCTGAAAGTGGCAACAAGCCCCCCGACCTCCTGCAGCGCATCCGCAGCTCAACTCAGGCTGCTACATCCGTTTCCGGCACGCCCGGCTCTGCGGAATTCCTGCAACTGGAACTGACGGGCAGCCTGCTCCTGGAACGCTACATCCTGCTGGGCTGCCTGCTGCTGTTCCACAGCGGTCTGTACCTGCAGATCCTGCTGGGCCTGCGTCCGGCTCCCATGCAGGCCGGCTGGCCCAGTCCCGCTTCGCTGGGCTGGCTGCCCCTGCTGCTGACACTGCTGACAACCGCGGTGGTGCTGCATACCGATGCCCAGGTGCGTCGAGTGACAATGCTGACGGCCGGGGTCTTCGCCCTGGCCTGCCTGCTGGTTGCCATTTTCGCCTACGGACCCTTCAGCCGGGCGATACTCACGGCCTACCCGGGGATGGACATGCTGATGGTGATCGGCAGCCGCCACGGCGCCGTCTGGGAAGCCTCGGGGCCGGCCTACTGGCTGGCCCTGCATGGTGGCTGGTTCGCCTTTGCGGCCTGGCATATCCACCACGAGGACCGTGAGCAGGGCCGGTGAAAAGGCTGCTGCACTGGCCGTCCCATAGCCTGCCAGGCTGCCTGTAAGATATCCGCGATGAATCCCGGCTATGCCTACCTGCTGGCCCGTGTGATCGGCATGGGCCTCGAGCGCCCGCTGGTCAAGCGGCTCGGCGTGGACCGCGACAGCGTGGCCACCGTCGTGCTCTACGTCGGCGCGGGGGAACTGATGTTCCTCATGGTGCTGGCCTGGCAGTCCATGCAGGATCCGGCGCTGGCTGCCAACCTGCTCACCTGGCTGCCACTGGCGCTGATCCCCGGCCTGCTCAATGCCGTCTGCTTCTTCAGCTTCATCGCTGCGATGCGGGTGGGCGAGGTCAGCCTGCTGACTCCCCTGTTCGCCTCCTGCTTCGTGCTGATGTATGTGATCGATGTCAGTGCAGGCTTTGCCGCACTGGCCCTGCTGCCGCTGGCCGGTGTGCTGCTCGTGACGCTTGGCGTGGCCTTCCTGACCCCGGCCCAGGCAGTGCTGGAAGGGCGGCTCAGTATCTGGCAACGCTATGACCCGCGCTGGCTGCTGCAGCAGCCGGGGGCGGTGCTGATGCTCGTCAATGCCACGGCCTTCGCGCTGGTGCGCTTCTTCGACAGGACCATGGCCCCGGACGCCGAACCGGTGCTCTACGCCATCGTTGTCAACCTGCCCACGGTGCTGCTCGGGCTGGTGCTGCTAATACTCGGCTCACTGCGTGGCCGGGAGTCCTCACTGGCGGCCCTGGCTGCCCTGGCCCGCGAGCGCTGGGGCATCCTGCTAGTGCTGACCATCTTCGGCCAGGGGGCCTTCCTGATGCTGCTTTACGCGCTGGATTACTTCCCGCCCAGTGTGATCGAACCGGTCACCCAGCTCGGGGTGTTCATTGCCATTGCCCTCGGCGGAATGTGGTTCGGCGAGCAGACAAAGGCCCGCTGGCTGCCCGCCGCGATGGTCGTGGCTGGAGCAGGCCTGCTGCTTGTGTGATGGAGTGCAGCGTGGAGGGCCAGGCGCACTGGACAGCTCAGAAATCAGGAATGATTCACCACAAAGGACACAAAGCACACGAAGAATTCAATGCGGACACTAAGATTTCATTGAGAGCCTGAAAGAACTTTGTGGACTTCGTGTTCTTAGTGGTGAAAGCCCTTCGTGGTCCCTGTTGCCCGGATTGCGCCGGACCTCCTGTTGTCCGGATTGCTCCGGACCTCCTGTTGTCCGGATTGCGCCGGACCTCCCCTAGACCAGTCTGAACACCTTGCGCTTGCCGACCTTGAGTACCGTTCCCGGCCTGTGTTCGTACGTTGCCATTTTGTCTGTCACGGCTTCGTCGTCAATTTTCACCGCGCCGCTTTCGATCAGGCGCTGGGCTTCCTTCTTCGAAGGAGCAGCCTCGAGGGCGATGATCACATCCGCCAGGCGGGCAGCACTGTGCAGTTGTGCCGGCAACTGAACCTCCGGGATGTCCTCCTCGCTGAAGCTCTTCTCCTGTACCGTGCGCTGGAAATGCGCGGCCGCTTCCTCAGCCGCCTCTGCGCCGTTGTACATCCCGGTGATCTGCGTGGCCACCCACTTCTTGACTTCCATCGGCTCGCTCTCTATCCGCGCCTTCCATTCGTCCTTCAGCGCCGTGCTGCCCTCCACGGCGATGTCGATGTAATGCGCGATCATTTCGTCGGTGATGCGCATCACCTTGCCGAACATGTCCTCAGGTTTGTCCAGCACGTCAATCGTGTTGCCCCAGCTTTTGGACATCTTGCGGCCGTCGGTGCCCATCAACAGCGGGAAGGTCAGCATCACATGCGGCCCCTTGACCGCCGTGCCCGTCTGCGGCTGCGACTTCGACAGCGGGTGCGCCTGGCCGCTGAGTACGTCGTCACTCTGCGGATTGTGCCGCTCGGCGAAGTACTTCTGCAGGATGCGCCCGGCCAGCAGGTTGAAGTGCTGGTCATAGCCGCCGACCTGCACATCGCAGTTCAGGGCGAAGGCGTCGTAACCCTGCATCAGGGAGTAGAAGCATTCATGCAGGCGCACGCCGGCGCCGCTGTCCAGGCGTTCGCGG
>JAHEFU010000196.1 GCA_024645305.1 Planctomycetales bacterium | reverse complement strand
GTGCGCAGCAGCCACCCTGGGTGATCAATGAAGGATTCTGCCTGCCGCTCAACGACAGCCATGTGGGGATCTTCGACCTGGTTTACCAGCGCCTGGTTGTCATCGGTCTCAGGACCGATTCCTAGTCCTCGTCCGCTTCAGCCTCTTCCTCTATCTCTACTTCCGTGCCGATCACGGCGGTCAGGTTGATCATCTCAATCAATGCCTGCATGCTTTCCGCACCCTTGTTGCCGGACTTGCTGCCACTGCGGTGCAGTGCCTGCTCCAGGGTTTCGCAGGTCAGGACGCCGAAGCACAGCGGGACAGGCGACACAGTGGACAGGCTGCCCAGTCCCCGTGTAACTTCCTCCGCCAGCAGGGCGTAATGGTCCGTTTCACCCTTGATCAGGCAGCCCAGGGCCAGGATGCCGTCATACTCTCCGCCGTCCAGCAGCCAGGAAACCGTCTGCGGGATTTCGAAGACACCCGGCACCCAGTACACATCCGCTTCACAGTCGGACATGCTGAAGCGGTCCAGTGCATCCTCAGCACCTTCAACCAGCTGGTTGACCACCAGTTCGTTGAAGCTGGAGGCTACGATCGCCACGCGGACGCCGTCCGCGACACATTTGCCTCTGAAGGTGTTTCCCATGTCGATATGCTACCATGCAGCCCGTGAAATTCACGCAGGCCAGGATCATCGCATTCGACAATGACGGCACCCTCTATCCCGCGGGAGGAGAGGTCTGCATGAGCGTGCTGGCAGCCCACCGGACCTACGTCCGCGAAAAGGGCCTGGATATTCCCACCCCCGGTCTGCAGTGGGTCCAGTCGCATATCGGTGCGGATGCCAGGGAGTTCTACGCAATGATGATGCCTGGCCAGCCCCGCAGCGTGATCGAGGACTTCGAGGAATACTGCCTGCACCATGAGAAAAGCGCGATCGATGCCCGCCCGCATCTGTATGAAGGAGCGCCCGAACTGCTGGCAGCCCTCAAGGAAGCAGGCAAGATCCTGGTGCTGGTCAGCAATGGCAGCCCGCGTTACCTCAAGCACATCTGGGATGCAGCCGGATACGGAAACTACTTCAGCCAGATGTACCCCTACGGTCCGCCGGACTACGGCAGCAAGGGAGATCGCCTCAAGCTGGCGCACGGGGACTGGGGTGGGGGACCGGCGGTGATGATCGGCGACCGCCGCTCGGACTGGGAAGCGGCCCAGTTTGCCGGTCTGCCCTTCATCGGCTGCCGCTATGGCTACGGTTATGAGGATGAGCTGCGCGATGCTGACCATGTGGTCAGCAGTATCCAGGGCCTGGCCAAAGTCCTGCTCTGAGCCCTGCCACAACTTATAATCCGGGCATGCGCTTAATGCGATTGACACTTGCCTGCCTGCTTGCCTTCTGCACTGTCGCCCTGGCCCAGTCCGCCAAACCGGAGCGGCTGGTCGTATCCGCATATGACTTCGCCTTCACGTTTGCCAAGGGCTCCGTTGTCACCTACAGCGAGGGCAGCAACGGCGCCACCGGGATCTGCTTCCCGGAGGGTGCCAAAACCACCGATGACCCGCTGTACCGCGTCCTTGTGTATGGCAAGGACAGTTACCTGGTGTCGCTGGCGGAAGCGCGTGACAGTGGCATTGAGCCCCCCGAGGAGCAGTTCCTGCAATCCACTGCCTTTGCCTCCCCTGCCGCCTGGGATGAGCAGTTCACGAAGATCATGGCAACGCATGACCGGGAGGTCAGCGGCCAGGCCACGGTCAAATTGTCAGATGGCACGCGGCGCAGCCTGCCGTACTTCTCCTGGAGCCGCAACATAGGCAGCAGGACGCACTATGCGTTGATGTATGTCACGATCCACGAGGGAGCCTTCATCGCCGTGCAGGTGGAAGGGGCGAAACCATTCAGCGAAGGATCCATCACCGCGCTGACCAGCAGCCTGGAACTGATTGTGCCCGCAGCGGCCCTGCCGGCAGTTTCTAGCTGAACTCTGCCAGCTCCTCGTCAATTATCGCCCGGTAGCGGGCCGTGGCCCGTCCGATGGACTCTGCCGTATCGCCGCAGACGATTGCGCCGATCATCAGGCCGCCCGTCCCCGTGCGGACCAGCCAGCGAGCGTCCTCGGGCGTGATGTGCTTCTGCGTCGGCACCAGCAGCGGGGCATCCACGTACTCCTGCAGGATCCGCAGCCGCCGTGCGTCATGGAAGCTGAAGGGCTTGCCATAATCCTCGGGCTTTGTGATGCTGGCTTCCACCATGAAGATCCGGTTGCGGTTCATTCCCCGTGGCCAGTAGACGTGGGACATGTAGAAAGCCGGCTCCACGAAGCCGTCAAAGCTGTCAAAAGCCACGACCAGCTTCAGGGGAAGGTCCAGGAACCACAGCGGCATGTGCTGGGTGTAGATGTCCACGAAGTCCACTCCCGCCTCATGCAGTGCGAGCATTTCCTCGCGGCTGGGAAGATTGTCAATCCCCGCCCCGGGCATCAGGCCGACGCTGCAGGAGACTGCACCAATGATCTCGCGGATCGTTTCATGCTCCTCGGCGTAGCTGCCGAAGCGTGTTCCGCTGGCACGGTGCTCCACGTTCATGTGCAGCTTGATGGCATCAGCCCCGTTCTCGCAGGCGGCGAGAGCCAGTTCGCGGTCATTGCGGGGCAGGCTGACGATCAGTTTCATGGCGGACTTTTCCTCACAGACTCAGGCTCAGAGCATTTTACTCGCCGGTAGCAGCATCCAGCAGGCCAGCCGTGATCCGCTTGCCACGCTCCACCGCCGGCTGGTCGTAGGGATTGATTCCAAGGCGCAGGCCGAGGCAGGCCGTGGTGTACATCCACAGCTGCAGCAGGCTTCCCAGTGCCTGCTCGGATGCCCCTTCCAGACCAATGCGTGCACAGCGGCGTCCCGCTTCCTGCAGAGCCTGTAGTGTCCCCCTGGCACTGGCGGATTGCAGGTGGCTGAACTCCAGGCCACGCAACCGCTCAAATCCGGCCGGCAGGAATTCACTGCTGCGGTTGATGGACAGGTACGCTGAGGGTTCCTGTATATCGATGAAGACAAAGAATGGATCCCCGGGTCCGTCCAGGTAGAGCTGGTTCTGGCTGTGCTGGTCCGCCGCTCCCCGGGCCACCAGCGGGGTAATCCCCACACTGCTGCCATCCGCCATCCGCCGTCCCGTGGATTCTGCCAGCAGCTGGCGCCACCATTCTGCAAGGCCGCTCAGACAGTCAGCGTAGTGGTACAGCACGGCATTGCCAGACCCGGCCGCTGTCAGCATTCCACTGAGCTGCCAGGCCGGGTTGTCAGCCAGTGGAAGATTCTCCAGCAGGGTGGCGGTTTCGGCTGCCGACTCCAGGAGTCTGCTGATGTCAATCCCGCAGAAGGCCAGGGGCACGAGTCCGGCGGGACTGAAGACACTGAACCTTCCTCCCACATCCTCCGGGATCGGCAGCTGCAGCCAGCCTCTTTCGCCGGCCAGCCGGGCCAGCGGGTTGTCATTTGGCAGGCTGCACACCGCGCAGGCGGGCCCCTTGTCCTCCAGTGGGCCTGCCGGAACATGCTGCAGCACCGCTGCCAGCATTGCCACAGTTTCCAGGGTGCTGCCGCTGCGCGAGACAGCCATCACGGCACAGCGCTCCGGATCAATCACTTCCAGTGTGCTGATGATGCTGAGCGGATCTGGGTTGTCAAGGAATTCGAGGGCGGAATGCACACTTCCGCTCAGCTCCAGGGCAGAGTGGACTGCCCTGGCACCATTCACGCTGCCGCCCATGCCGATCACGAGCAGCTCTGTGGCATTCTCACGCAGCAGGGCCGCAGACTGCAGTGAGAGCTCCAGATTGGGGGTGTCAAAAGACAGTCTGCGCCAGCCCTGCATGTCGGGTTTCCCGAGCAATGCCCTTTGCTCATCCAGTAACTCCGCCAGGGGCCGGGTTTCATCATGCCCGTGCTCGGGGGTTGCCAGTTCTGGCAACTCCAGCAGCAGGCCGGGCAGCTTGTTTTCAGTCATCCGCCTGCTCTGTTGACAGCCCTGACGTGTCCACGCCCTGCCTGCGGCGCCTGTCCGTTTCCAGGGCGGCCCGGGGCAGCCACAGGAGTGTTGTCAGCACTGCCGCGCCCAGCAACCAGAGGAACAGGTTCAGGAAATCCCGGTGGATGTCCAGCACGACGCGGCTGCGCATCAGCTCCGGGAATCCGTCAATGTGGCGGGACAGCTGGTTGTAGAAGAACAGGTCGTTGAAGCGCATGAAGCGATCGTCGGTATAACTGCTCCAGGTCAGCCAGAAGCCGAAACCCCAGTATGCGCATAACCCAAGGAGCGCGGCAAGCCAGCGGGGCAGGGGGGTAAACCAGCGCAGGATCAGCGTCAGGTTACCAGCCACCTGGATGGCCAGGAAGACCAGCAGGAAGCGCTGCATGAGTGTCAGGGGAATGCTGATGTTCTGTGCCGCGCTCAGTTCCGGATACCTGTGGATGTAGAGCGTTGGCAGCAGCAGCACGAGTGCCGCAATGAACTGGGCGGGCATGCAGCTCAGCCCCGCGGCAAGGTAGCTAAACGGCCTGCCCGGCCAGCGCTGGCGCCAGGCTGTGACAAGTGCTGACTCGGAAAGGATGCTCAGCAGCATCACGCAGATAGTGACGCATTCGATCATGAGCATCAGGCTGGCCAGCAGGTCGAAGGTGCTCATACCGCTGCCAAATGGACTGCGGCCACTGGCGCCGTTGATCTGCAGCAGGGTCAGCTGGGTAATCAGCAGGGCGCTGATGCCGACCGACATCCAGAGGAAGCGGTTCCTCAGTTGCAGGACAATCATCCGCTCAATATCAACCAGGAGCGAACCCTTTTCCTGTGCATTGCCTTCAGCAGGGGAAATCATCAACCTCCGGGCCGTCCTCTATTCATCAACGATGCTCCAGAGCATGTTGAAGTAGCCCTGCAGGAAGCTGACGAGGATCAGCGCAACGATTATACCCAAGACGATCACCATGGTCGGGCCGGCCATCTTGGCGGAATTTGCAATCTTGTGCTTTGCATCATCCTTCAGGTACTTGGCGGCCTTCAAGAGTGTTTCGTCAATCGAGCCGCTGGCTTCCCCTGCACCCACGAGATTGGTCACGATTGCCGGAAAGGCCGGCTGGGAGCGGATGCACTGCTCCACCGTGGAGCCGTTGCGGATGCCGTAGTACACATTCTGCACCGCCCGGTCCACCAGCGGATGCTGTACCACGGGCATCGTGGCCTCCAGGCCCTCCAGATAAGGCACGCC
This sequence comes from Planctomycetales bacterium, assembly GCA_024645305.1. Classification (GTDB taxonomy): domain Bacteria; phylum 4484-113; class 4484-113; order 4484-113; family JAFGCY01; genus JAHEFU01. Next base: position 358 of record JAHEFU010000196.1, on the reverse strand, counting down.
GGCCTTGGTCATCATGCCGAAGGTCTGGCAGAAGCGCGCTACCGCCAGCTGGTGCATGATCCCTCCGAAGAAGGGGATGATCATCGCCACATGGCGCACGATCTGCTGGAAGAAGCGGAAGCGCAGGGCGAACCAGACCAGCGCGATGGCAACTACGGCCTTGATCAGCAGCACCCCGATGGTGTTCTGCATGAACCCCAGGAATGCCAGCAGGAAGACTGCACCGATGGCTGTTGCTGTCACACATCCCGGATAGATCATGGCGTTTTGCAGGGTACGCCTGAGGTCAGCCTCATCCTCGAAGAATTCCGCCAGCAGCGCGAAGGCATTCTCAATGTTTCCAGTCTGCTCCGCTGCT
>JAHEFU010000195.1 GCA_024645305.1 Planctomycetales bacterium | reverse complement strand
GGATGTCGGCTACAAGACCTTCCTCCTGATGCAGGGCCAGCGGGTCAGCGATGACTATGGCAATGAAGGTCCGCTCTACCCGATTGCGGGCGTCAGCATGAGCACCCACTGGAACACCGGTGAGCCCCAGGTGTTCTATATCCAGAACGGCAGCGCCGATTACCAGGGAGGCCAGCTGTACCAGATGCAGTACTCGCGGCCCGGTGCAACGGACTGAGCGCGTTCCGACCTGAAACGATCCAGCGCTAGAATATCTCACTGTGGCTGTGACTTGCACAGCAAACCCTGCCTGGAGGCAGCCTTGACCAGATTCGTTCTTGCAATCCTGCTTGCCGGGTGCATGCTTTACAGCAGGCCCGCTCTGGCTGTACCCACCGCGGCCCAGCTGGAGATCAATGTCAGCCTGCTGAACCTGAAGGTCAATGACTATGCCACACGCCGCCAGATCAGGCTCAGCGTGCAGGTGGCCCGTGAGGATGAGCGGGACCTGCTGGGAGTCAAGGACAGCCTGCTGATGATCACGGCCGCGGATGGCAGCAGCATCGAACTGGCCCCCGAGGACTGGAAGTTCACCCCCCGCCGCTTCAAGACAGCCCACGCGGTAATTAGCTTCACAGCGATGGAGGACAGTTCTTCCACGAGTGAGGGCAATGTACCGCAGGGCTTCCTGATGGCAGACGGACCATACCGGCTTGACCTTCTGGTCCTGGGCGAACATGCCAGCGGTGAAGTTTCTTTCGCGGACAGGCTGAAGGTCATGCTGCTGCAGGATGAGGAGCCGGTGGACAACTACATCCTGCACAGCGGCACCAAGCTGCACATTTTCACAGAGCCGCGCACCATCGGACCCGTGTACTACAAGCGCCAGGACCTGACAAACTTCGCCTTCAGCATGGCAGCCATGGACGAAGCGATGCAGGGCGGGGATTTCCACTACATTCCGGAAACACCCAGCTACCTGCTGCAGGTACGCATCGGCCGGGCGGAGGGCGGCCGCACGGAACTTCTGGATCCCTCCCGCTACATCGATGGATACAAGCCCCACATGATCCGCAGTGACCAGACCACAACTCCGATCAGTTTCGCCTCCGACGAATTCCTGACCGGCGACGTGGTAGTGCTGGACTTCGAGCGCAAGGACGTCCTGGAACCGGATACGGTCTTCCGTGGGGATGCGCACGGCCTGACTTCCGAAGTCGTGCACCATGAGCGCTTGATTTACGCTTTGCACACAGATCTGGAAAGCAGCGCGGATCTGATGATTGACAGCCTGGAACTGGAGTAAATCATGGTTCCGGACACTGTATATTCATTGACTTTGGACTAGGCAGGTGATAGCTTAATGCTTCCCGGATTCGTGCTGGCAGTGGACCCCGGAACGTCCAAAATGGGCTGGGCCCTCGTGGACACTTTTGGGAAAGCACATGCCCAGGGGATCATCCGTATGGACGGCTGGTCCGGGGACCTGGGGAGCAGACTCCAGGGCCGTGACATTCGTGTCGTGGTTCTCGGGGATGGCATGAACCGATCGAACATGGAGGAGGAGCTTTCCCGTCTACTACCCGAGGCGACACTTGTGGTGGTCGACGAAAAGGAAAGCACCGTTGAGGCGTGGCAGCTGAAGCGCCAGGAAGAGGCAGGCGGGAACCCGTTCCGGCAGTTTGCTTTCCTGATTCGACAGATGTTCACACCGGTCCCGGTGGATGACTATGCAGCCCGGATCCTGGCTCAGCGCTATTTGGAAGAGAGCGCTGCCCGGGGATGAACACCAGGCTGTAGGGACTCCGGGGCAATGGGCAACGTCGGGCAGTCAAGGATTGCCAGATGTAACTGGAAGGCAGAATACGGAGAGTAGGCGCAGGCAGCAGTGCATTCGCTCGGGGCAGACAGCCAGATACTCCGCATCCCTCCCGGTAAGTCCCGCTCATTGAGGAGCAACGGAATAGGGAGATTTTTGCAATGAACCGATTGCTGTCGGGAGTATTTGGAGTACTGGCCCTGCTGGTCATGGCCCTGCCTGTGCAGGCCTCCACCTTCACGGACGTACCCACTGACCACTGGGCCTATGGGGCGATTGATTACCTGCAAGCAGCCGGCCTCGTGGAGGGCTTCCCGGACGGCACATTCGGCGGCGACCGCCAGTTCACCCGCTACGAAATGGCAATGGTGATCGCGCGCGTCTTCACCAAAATGCAGGACTTCCAGTCCATGATCGATAACAGTGGCGGATCCATGGAAGACAGGATCGGGGCGGACATCGACCTGAGCGAGGTTTACGCCCGCCTTGACAAGCTGGCTGACGAATTCCGCGATGAACTTTCAGACCTCGGTGCCCGCGTGACAGCGGTCGAGGATGAGCAGGCCCGCATGCGCGGCGACATTGACGACCTCTCGTCGCTGATCAAGGACAGCGGACTCAGCGGTGAGGCCCGGGTGCGCACCGGAGCCTACCTGAACACCGGCTCCCAGGACCTGACAAACGAACTGGGCTGGGAGAGCCTGATCAAGATCAACTACTTCTTCCAGCCTGAGCCGAATATTGATTTCAAACTGACCCTGACCAGCGCGGAAGTGGATGGCGCAGTGGGTACGGGTTTCATTCCCGGCCAGAACAACGAAACCCCGCAGACTTATCCCGGCAACCCGCCGCACGGCAATTCCAGCGAGGCTAGCAGCTTCGTGCTGGATGAGGCCTACATCCGGTACTGCTTCACCGGTTCCAGCGGAGCCCTGGGCTGGTGCCCGAGGATCACCCTGGGCCGCCAGTACTTCAGTCAGGGAGAGTTCGGCCTGGCCGGTGACAACGGTTACCGCTCCAACATGGGTCTGCGCTTTGACAGCACCTGGGGCGAGACCTGGGATGCCTATATGGGCCTCTACCGCATGGAGGCAATCAACGACATTGCTCCCTGGGATAACCAGGACACACTGAACTTCCAGTCCAGCGCCCTGACCTATGAGGGTGACGACATGCTGCTCATGGGCCTGGAGTACCACTCAGGTGAAGCCAAGGTGCCGGGCCATGACTACCAGCTGGTGATGCGCCTCGACGGCGCCATCAACGGCTATGGCAACGAGAACTACATCAGCGTCAGCGGTAATGCCGAGATTCCATTCTTCGGCGATACATTCCTCAACGGGATCCGCGGCGAATGGCTGTACGTGCCCACCAATGTATCCGACTTCAACCCCAGTGACGACCTGGGCCTGACCAACTCCAGCTTCATCGTCGAGGTGGACGCCTACAACAACGGCCAGACGAAAGTCGCCATCTCCGGTGCACAGATCGCACAGATCGAGGCCCTGCCGGTACTGGCCAATGTTGACAACGACCCCTTCAGCGAATGGGACTTCACGGTCAACGGCGCGGCGGATGCCTTCAACCTCAGCCGCGAGGGCCGTAACTACCTGCCAAGCGATTTCAAGGGTGTCGGCATCCATGCCGAGCACACCTTCGGCAACAGCCTGCACACCGGCCTGTACTACTACAGCGGCAGCCGGGTTGATGCCGGCAACTCCGACCGCCCCGGCCTGTTTGCGCTGAAGTTCCGCTATCCCTTCAGCAACAACTCCACAATGGGGCTGGACATCATCACGGCGGGTGAGCGCAACGGCCTTGAAGACCCGATCACCCTGGTCCGGGGCGAATACAAGATCAACTTCTAGGCTGCATACCGCGTTGCCAGACCAACATGTGTCCCCCTCGCCGTTGCGCGCGCGGACTTTGCCCGGCAGGATTTAAACCAATCCGGCCTGACGGCGAGTATCAATACCAATCATCCTAATTAACAAGGGAATATCATGAAAGCCCTGAAGAATTTCGCTTTCGGTGGAGCTGTGGCCTTGCCTTTCGGCGGCGAGTTCGGCCTGTTCCTGTCCCGCATATTCATCGGCCTGAGCATGGCCTTCGCACATGGACTGGGCAAGATCCAGGATCCCTCCGGTGTGATCAAGGGCGCAGCCGGTATGGGTTTCCCCATGCCTGAGTTCTTCGGCTGGGCGGCGGCCATCAGTGAATTCGTCTTCGCCCTTCTGCTGGCACTGGGCCTGGCCACCCGACCGGCGGCCCTGATGCTGATCGCCACCATGTCAGTCGCTGCCTTCGTGCGCCATGCCCCTGATGATTTCGCCACGAAGGAAAAGGCCCTGCTCTACCTTGCGGTCTTCGTGATCTACCTTTTCTTCGGTGGCGGGCGCTGGAGCCTGGACGCCCTGCTGGTGAAACGGAAATAATTCCAGGGCGCTCCGCACTGTCTCAGTTTGTCAATTCCCTGAAGCCGCTTCACCACTGGCCTGTAACCAATTCTGGCACCGGCAGCCAGAAAAAGTCTCAATTCGTGAAACAGTTGCGACCGGCGGCAATTCACGTTATCATACTAATGTGATGGAATAACCATCACCAAGCTTTAACTCCCTGCGGGGAGTGTTAAAGAAAGACCCCGATGAATCACGGGGTCTTCTTTTTTCTTGGAGTCTCGCGCAAGAGCTCGCCAGTCCAGGATCGCGCTCGGCACAAGCTGGATTCATGACTGCGACCACACCACGCAGCGCTGTCCCTGCATCCCGTATAATCAGCGTATGCTCAAGACAGCAGTCATCGGCGCCGGCAGCATGGGCCGCCATCATGTCAGGAACTACGCGGAAATCCCGCAGTGCGAACTGATCGGAGTGGCCGATCCGGACGAGGGCCGCAGCGAACTGGCCGAGAAACATGGCTGCGCCTTCTATACGGACTACCGTGCCCTGCTCGCGCAGAAACCGGACCTGATAACCATCGCAGCCCCGACCACGTTACATTACCAGATTGCCAACGACGCTCTCGATGCCGGCTGCAATCTGCTGATCGAGAAACCCGTCAGCGACGACCTGGACAAGGCCCGCGCCCTGATGCAGAAGGCCCGCGACAGGCAGCTCAAGCTGGCCGTCGGGCACATCGAGCGCTTCAACCCGGCAGTGATGGAACTCAAGCGCATCATAGACAGCGGTGAGCTGGGCGAAGTGCTCAGTGTCAACAACCTGCGCGTTGGCCCCTACCATGGCCGCATCCTCGACACCGGCATCATCCTTGACCTGGGCACGCATGACGTGGACCTGATCAGCTACCTGTTCAACGACCGCTGCCATTCGGTGTTCGCCACCGCCACCAAGCGCAAGCACAACCATGAGGACCACGCCGTGCTGCAGCTCAGTTTCGGCAACGGACATACCGGCATAATCGAAACCAGCTGGCTGGCCCCCTACCGGGCACGCAATGTCTTCATCGTCGGCACCAAGCACTTTGCGCTCTGCGACCTGGCGAACCAGCTGATCCTGGTCTACGATGACAACCCGGAGGGTGGCAACCTGCTGGCCGGCCTGCGCCCCGTCCCCGAGGGCGAGCCGCTCAAGAACGAACTCACGAGCGTGATTGCCAATGTGGTGGACGACACCGAGCCCCTGTGCACAGCCGAGGACAGCATCTATGCGCTCTCAGTCTGCATGGCCGCCCTGAAGAGCGTTGACAGCGGCAGCTCGCAGGTCGTGGGCTGAGTCTCAGTCCCGCTCCCACATGCGCGATTTTGCCGCATACTGCTTGCAGTCCTCCTACTGCTCCTGCTACTGCTTCTGCTCCCACTCCTGTCCCGCTCCTGCCTGTCTTCTCTGTCCATATGT
>JAHEFU010000194.1 GCA_024645305.1 Planctomycetales bacterium | reverse complement strand
CCCCCCCGTGTCAATCCAAAGTCAACAAATGAGACAAAATCCCGCTAATTGATGTTAGATGGCATCAGGAACATGTACTTTGATATCTGCACTGCCCTAAAATAGAGCAATGGCTGAAGCAGTAGCGACGAAGTGGGAAACGGTGATCGGGCTGGAGGTACATGCCCAGCTCAATACCAGGAGCAAGATGTACTGCGCCTGCGCGGTGGTCAACACCACGGAACTGGAGCAGGCCAACACCAGCGTCTGCCCGGTCTGCCTCGGCCATCCCGGCACCCTGCCCCGTCCCAACCGCCAGGCCGTGATCAAGGCGCTCACGCTCGGTGAAAAGCTCGGTTGCCGCATCAACACGGTGAATGTGTTCGCCCGCAAGAACTACTTCTATCCCGACCTGCCGAAGGGCTACCAGATCAGCCAGTACGAGCTGCCGGTCTGCGAGGGCGGCCGCCTGCCCTACTGGCATGACGAACAGGCCCTCGAGGCCGGCATCGTGCGCGCACACCTGGAGGAGGACACGGCCAAGCTGTTCCACCTCGCTGACGGCACGGCGGCACTGGATTACAACCGCGGCGGCGTGGGCCTGATCGAGATTGTCAGCGAGCCGGATTTCAGGAGCGCGGAGCAGTGCGTCAGTTACCTTGAGGAACTGCGCAACCTGCTGATCAAGCTCGGGATCAGTGATGCGGCGATGGAAAGCGGCAACTTCCGCTGTGAACCGAATGTCAGCGTGCGACCCCTGGGCAGCACTGAGCTGCGCACCAAGACGGAAATCAAGAACCTCAACAGTTTCCAGAAGCTGCGCAATGCCGTGGATGCGGAGGTACAGCGGCAGATTGCCATTTACGAGCAGGGCGGCAGCATCCACCAGGCGACGATGCGTTATGACGAGGGCAAGGCCTGCACGGTGGAGATGCGGCGCAAGGAGACGGCGGATGACTACCGCTACTTCGAGGACCCGGATATCCCGCCGCTGACAATCACCCAGGCCCTGAAGGATGAAGCCAGCACGCTTGTCACATCCAGCTGGTTCGAGCTGCGCAGGCTGATGGTCATGGAGGACGGGATCACGCACGAGGCCGCGCAGACCATCGCCAGCGACCCGGTCCTGCACCGCTTCTACCGCAACTGCACACTGGACGGGCACAAGGCCAGGGAGGTTGCCAACTGGGTGACCGGGGACTTCGTGCGCCTGCTGCGCGAGGGGCCGCTCAACACGGAACCGGGGGAGCTCAGCATGATCCTCAAGCTGATGCAGGACGGCAAGCTGACCCGGCCCCAGGCCCGGGAGGTCTTCGAGGAGGTCTACCGCTCCGGCCACAGCACGGCGAAGGTCATGGACCGGAAAGACTTCGGCGACAGCTCAGGCTTCGACCTGGAAGCAGCCTGCCGCGAGGTGATTGCGCGCAATAGCAAGATCGTGGATGACATCCTCGGCGGGAAGGACTCGGCGATCAATGCCCTGCTGGGCCAGGTGATGCGGGCCAGCCGGGGTGCTGCCAACCCGGCGGAGACCACGGCAATGATCCGGAAAATCCTCAAGCTGGACGGCTGATCAATCCAGGCAGCCTGCTGCCGGACGGCTGCCGTTCTTCCTGAAAATTCCGGGATTTCCCGGCAGAAAGTACCACTATGCGGATTTTTAGTGTCTAACAGATCGAAAGTGCCGCAGTAAATGCATTCCCCCAAAGCCGCGGCGCCTCACTGGGCAGGCCACGGCCTGCTCATTTTGATTTTCTGCCTCGCGCAAGCGCTCGGCAGTCTGGGCCTGCACCGAAGCAAAGCTTCGGTGGGTCGGCCTGAAGGTAAAAGCAGCCGCAGAAGTTGCACCTGTAACGCGCAATCAGTGAGAAGCTTTGCTTTGAACTGTATTGCAGACCCGCGAGTGCTTGCATGAGCGGGAAGAAGAATCTGGTCTGACGCTGGGGCGAAAGCAAGTTTCGCCCGATCGCGTTGACGGTGCAGTGCTCGGCAGTCTGGGCCTGCGGCAGCGCTGCAGCTGCCTAATCACTGCCGGGATCCCAGCGCTCCCATTGCACACCGAGGAAGTCCATTCCGATTAGTTCCTCCAGCGGAGCCCGGTATTCGCGCTGCAGGCGCAGGTGGTTACGCAGTTCCCAGTACTGGCGGCGGGATTCCAGTTCGCGGATCGCGGTGCTGCGTCCCAGGCTCAGGAGCTCCGCCAGCTCCGGATAGCGCTCCCGGTCCTCCGGGACATACCCGCCGGGCTGCATCCAGGAATAGCGCCTGCTATAGGTCGCGTTGTTCGCGAACCAGCTATGTGCAATGAAGGCGGCATCCACCTGGTCCACGAGCGCGCGCATCTGCTGGAGACGCTCCAGTCCGGCTGCATCGATCTGCGGGTCATTGAGCATCCAGTCACTGGTCATGCCGACACAGTCCAGCACCCAGCTCGTGACAGGCGGACCGCTGTCTTCAGCCAGCATGCAGCGGTACAGGAAGCGGTTGACATGGCTCAGCTCATGCGGAGTGCAGACCAGGGAGAGGTTGTAGGAGAATGAACGGAAGTACCAGTTGCCAGACATCAGGTCGCCATCCGCATTGACAAAGCACTGGTTCCCGAGCAGGGCCATCGCCAGCGGATCGGCTAGGGCATCCTGCTCACCGGCAAACCCGGCCGCCAGGCCGGGCAGCCCCTGGACCCTGAGCTGCTCGCAGGGCAGCCCATCAGCTTCAGCCATCGGTTCCAGCCAGCTGTCCCAGGCGGGATGCTCCACATTCAGGGCCATGAAGTACAGCGGATAGGCCTGCTGCGTTTCCCGGGCCAGCGCGATGATTTCCTCCTGCGTCCGGGCCAGCAGCTGTTCCAGTTCCGCCAGGAGTGCCGGATCCTCCTCAGCTTCATCCAGATGGCTGCTGCGGTAGTAGTCCCGCAGGTCATGGACATAGGCCCAGCCCCGCATCAGGTAGACCAGCCGGCAGTCGGGCTGCTCCACCCCGGCCGGCACGATGCCGGCCAGCAGCGCAGTGGCAAGCTCCCGGTTGCTGGCAGCGCCGTAATGGTTGGCAATCACCTTCGGAGCGGGCTGCTCAGTCAGCAGGTCCATCCGCAGCAGGTGCCAGCGGTAGTCGTCGGCAAAGCGCTTCCCGGCCGCATCCAGCAGGTCCGGCTCCAGCCGCCAGTAGATGCCCTGCCCCACCGTGCTCAGCGGTGCCAGCCGGGACGGGACTGCTCCATGGACCACGCTGAGCTGGCGTTGCAGGCTCTGCTCCAGGTAGCCGTGGAACCAGTTCAGCAGGGGGTCCGCACTTGCGAACACCACCGGCCGGTAAGTCAGGCTGATGCCGCCCAGCACGAGACCGCCCAGGAGCGGTATGAGCAGCAGGCTCGCGCGGACCTGGCTGCCAATCACAGCCAGCGGCGCAGCTGCTTCACGCGGCGGCCGGCCGCTCTCCAGCCTGCTGGGTTCCGGGGCCGGACTGCGGGGCAGCCGCGCCACGGCGGTATCGCCCAGCTCGCGGAAGATCCTGAGCACGAGCAGGCAGAACAGCACTGAGACGCCGGCGGAGACCATCCAGACCTGGCGTGCTGTATGCACGAGTTCCAGGCCCCGGCCGAACATCAGCACAAAGTCGCAGAGCAGGCGCAGCAGCTGGAACAGTCCCAGGCACAGGAGCCAGAACAGGCCATGGGCCTGCAGCGGCCAGCGGATGCGTGATCCGAGGAACACCCCGATCATGAGCATGCCTGAGGCCAGCAGGCAGAGCAGCAGGCCGGCCCCCAGGGGCAGCGCCAGGGCCAGCAGGAGGTCGCCCTGCAGCAGCGGTTCGCCGCGGTCAACATGCCCGTCCGTGATGAAAATGGCAATGCCGTAGCCGCAGACCGCCAGCGGCACCCAAAGCACGGCGCAGATGCGCCGCAGGTGGTACCACAGCAGGCCGCTGAGCACCTGGCGGTCGGCAATCGGCGCGTCCCGCAGCAGTTCGGCAAGGTGCAGGCCGCCGGTCAGTCCGCGCAGCGGTGACAACAGGAGGATGCCGTGGCCCAGTCCGCTGAGCATGCGTGATGCGGCCAGCAGCAGGAACACGGCTCCGTAGAAGATCAGCAGGCAGTTGAGCCCGGTCAGCCGGGCCGCATCCACATACAGCGGGTTGCAGGCCGCGGGGCTGCGGCGGGCCAGCAGCAGGCACTGCTCCCAGAGGAGATAGCAGCTGCCCAGCATCAGCAGGTAGGCCGCGATCAGGAACAGCGGCCGGCCCAGCCAGCCCAGCCGGGCATCCGGCCCGGACCGCTCCCGGCGGCGCAGCAGGATGACAACCGGGTTGTCCTCCAGGCTGGCAAGTAAGCTCCTCACTGTGGCGCTCCCCCTTTTGAGCATTGCAGTACATGATGCCATGCGGTGGTCCCGGCCAACCGGAGCTGCCCGTCTCGGTGTTGTCCTAGGGGGCGAACCAGCGAACCACAACGATATCCTTACTGCCGCCGCCAGTATCCAGCACCGGTTCCGGGTCAGTATTCTGGTTGACTACAGCATTGTATTCCGAGAACGAGTTTGTAGTTACGAGCGTCGGCAGGCCAGCTGGGAGCAAGCTTGCAGTATCCGTGAGTATCGTAAAGGTTGGTTCGTACCAAGTTCCCTGGTTGTCAGGGCCACGGCCAGAGATGAAGTACCCAGCGCCATCCCATTCAGTATCAAGGAAGATTGTGTTGTCGTTGGCCCGGTTGAAAGCCGCCATCTGCAGCAATTCCCCGCTCGTAGAGTACCTGCCTATCAGGGCGGCGCTTGTATTATCGTCTCCCAGCTGATTGGCAAGAGAACCGACCAGCAGGATTTCATTGTCATCAGGATTGACAGTGATTCCGTTCCATCCGCCGTAGTTCTGGAACACCAGGCTGGATTGCCAGTCCAGCTCGCCTGTTTCGCTGAGCCTCATCAGTGTGGTCCCCTGGTAATCGCCCTGCAGATTCGTCAGATTGCCGGAGATGTACAGTCCTGTATCGCGCGCTTCCATGTCTGATACGGAAATGCCCAGATTCATTGATGCGCGGCGTGACCACTGTTGCGCACCGGCGCTATTGAACTTGGTGACAACGAACTCATCATATTCCTCCAAGTCTTCATCGCCTTGGATATCTGCGCTGAGGTAGATGTTTCCTGCACCGTCAATGCGCACGATCGGACCAGAAAGGTCAACTGTATCAGAGATCGTGTATTGCCATGTGATGTTCCCTGCCGGGTCCAGCTTCATGAGCTGGATCACATCTGTCACTCCACCCTTCAGATCCGCTGCAAAGACAGCATTGCCAGGATTGTCAATCTGGCAACTTGCGGAATATTCCGCGGAGGCGGATCCGAACTGCTTCTGCCAGTTCAGCGTACCCGTGGGTGAAAGCTGGAACAGGAATACATCATTGCTGGGCACATTCGTAGCTGACCCGCAGATCAGGGTTGTCCCAGCGTCATTGATGGCAATGTCCTGGCCCTGTTCCCCGGCAGCCCCACCCACTGTTTGTTCAAGTACGGGAATCCCCTGCCCGTTGAAACCGATGAAAGCCGGCTCATTCGCACCTTCGCCCCAGGAATTCGCGAGACCTGTGATGTAAATGGCGCCCCCCGGTCCCAGGGCTGCTTTATTCCCTGAATCATAGCCAGCCTGTCCGTAGGATCTCACCCAGCCGACATTCACGCTTGTGGTAGCCTCGGTT
>JAHEFU010000193.1 GCA_024645305.1 Planctomycetales bacterium | reverse complement strand
ACAGCGCCCAGCCGTGACGAGCTCAAGTTCATCCGCTCGACCTCCATCAGCGGGGACATCTGGCCGACGACGGAGGTGCTGATTACCAGTGGTACGGGCCCTGACCCAGAACTGGCTGATGCGGTGCCACTGCTGCTGAGTGGCTTTCCCGCCGTGTTCTACACACTTGATTCGGAATTTGACAACCTGAGGGTGGTACGGGCCACGGCGGCGGATGGCAGCACATGGGGCACGCCGGTGGAGATCCCCAACAGCCGCCATGATGACGGCTATGACGTGAAGATCATCGCTGGCAAACCTGCCGTGCTGGTCGGTGGATTCTTTGAGGCCCCGCGTTTCATCCGTGCCAATGATGCTGAAGGCACAAGCTGGGGCAGTTCAGTGCTGACTGCAACCGAAGGTCGGCACTTTGAGCGCTCGCTGCTCGCGGAACTTGACGGCAGGCCCTGTGTGTTCTTTATCCAGCAGGGGGGAGAATACAGGTTCATCCGTGCCAATAATGCCGAGGGTACGAGCTGGGGAGAAGTTCAGGTAATTGGGTATGGCGACACCTTTGACATACCTGAACAGCTTGTCACAATCAATAACAAACCACTCGTGATCGTGTCGGATACCAGAGCCGGCAACCTGCTGGCCATAGTGCAGGAGTAGCCAGCCGGGTCTGACGACGACCGCCAAACATGAATCTTGACCCCGCCATGGCGGGGCTGCGGCGCCGGGAGGGAATGCGGGAAGAGTAGCGGCGCGGCCTTGCCGCGACTGGGAGAGCATGGGGCGAAGTACAGTGAGCAAGCGGGAATTGGCAATCACATTAGAATTCCTCTGAGGACCTCTGTGGATCTCTGTGGTTAAACAGAACCGTATCGTAAAACTCGTTGCCAGTCACGCGCATGCGTGCATCTGTCAGACGCGCATTCGCGCGGAAGCACCGTGCTTTCCAGACTGGTTTTGACTGACACAGAGATCCACAGAGGTCCACAGAGAATCAAACAAATTTGGTACCGTCCCCTTCCAAGCGGATGCCCTGCACGAAAAGTGCCATCACGCGGGCTGGCATCACAGGGCGACGCCGCTACTCAAGCTTCATTCCGTATACCTTCTTCATGGAATGCTGGCGCAATGCGATTGCGCCGCTGGAACACACGGCAAATCGGCTTGCGCCGGTATACAATTGCCCGGCTCGCGTCCACGCCTCACTTACAGCTTCTTCAGCCATTCCTCGACGCGGCGCAGCACTGTGTCCCTGCCGAGTGTGACAACGAGGTCATAGAAGCCCGGGCTGATGGAGTCGCCCGTCAGGGCCACCCGCCAGGGCTGCATCACCTTGCCACGGCCCAGCCCGCTGCTTTCCACGAAGGCCTCCACGATCAGGGTGAGGCGCTCCTCGGCCCACTGCTCATCGGAAAGGCTCTCCATCGCATCGTGGATCTCCCCGAGCACTTTTTTCGCATCCGCATTGCCGGTGAGAAACTTGGCAACGTTCTTCTCGTTGCTGTCCTCCTCGAGCGGGTCACGGAAGAAGTACCAGGTGTTCTGCTCCATCTCCGTGAGGTATGAGATCTTCTCCTGCTGCAGCACGAACACCCGCCGGGCGTAATCCTCCCCGCGGTGCTCAAACCAGATCGGGGGCACGAAGGGTCGCAGGCGCTCCGTCAGTTCATCCGCGGACAGTTCGCGGATGTACAACTCGTTGTAATGCTTCAGCTTGTCCTGGTTGAAGGCCCCGGCGCTCTTGGTGCAGCGCGTCGGATCAAAGGCCGTCTTCAGTTCAGCGAGCGTCATCTTCTCGCGATCATCCCCCGGCGCCCAGCCGATCAGGGCGAGGAAGTTGACCATCGCCTCCGGCAGTACGCCCATTTCCTCATACGCATCTACTGCGGTGGCACCATGGCGCTTGGACAGGCGCTGGCGGTCCATGCCCACGATCAGCGGCACATGCCCGAACATTGGCGGCTCCTGCCCCAGTGCCCGGTGCAGCAGGATCTGCTTCGGGGTATTGGAGATATGGTCCTCACCGCGCAGCACGTTCGTGATTTGCATGTCAATGTCGTCACAGACCACGACGAAGTTGTACAGCGGCGCTCCGTTGCCCTTGAACAGCACGAAGTCCCCGACCTCGTTGCTGGAAATCTTCACCTCGCCACGCACGGCATCCTCCCAGCGCACATCCACATCCCGCGGGCAGCGGAAGCGTACGGGCATCACCTGGCCATCCGCCAGCCGTTTCTGCTGCTCCTCGCGGCTGATGTCACGGTAGGGTGAGAACAGCAGCTTGATGCCGTCCGACCCCGTCATTTCCTCGGCAGTGGCCGGACAATAGAACACCTTGTCCTCGTCCCAGAGCCGCTGCATGTACTGCTGGTGCAGCGGTCTGCGCATGCTCTGGTAGTAGGGTGCATGTGGACCGATGGATGCACCGAATTCCCCTGGGTCCGGACCTTCATCCCAATCCAGGCCCAGCCACTGCAGGCCGGATATGATGGCGCGCATGCTCTCCTCGGTGCTGCGTTCCTCGTCCGTATCCTCGACGCGCAGAATGAAGGAGCCTCCCTGGCCCTTGGCCCACAGGTAGTTGAACAGGGCGGTGCGGGCACCCCCGGTATGCAGGTATCCCGAGGGGGAGGGCGCGAATCGTACTCTGAGTTTATCTGGCATGATGGGAGATTCTAGCTTGTGAAAATCCCCTAACAGCCGGCTGAAGCCTGCGCCGGACCATTTGATTAATCCGTCCTTATCAGTTATAAATGGAACACCGGTCGTGCCGGGTAGTCTAATGTGTGCCTGCGCGCGACTGCGCACGGACAGCCAATCCCTACCGCGGGCCGGTATACGGGTATATCTGTTCTACAGGCAACTGGGCATCTTTCGCTGTGAGGAAATGAAATTGGTCAAGACATCCGCCCGTCTGGGCACCCTGCTGCTGCTGCTTCTGCTCGCATCCTGTGCGGGCCAACCCGGTTCCCTGGACAGGACTGTTGAGCGAGACGCTTCCCTCGGGCAGCTGGATGACGCTGAAAAGTACTTCGATCTGAAGACCGGTGAGCGCATCAGCTACGCCGAGTCCTACGCCAGGCTTGAAAACAGCCCTGGCGTCAGCGGGGTGGACTATGACCCCTCCAGGATCATGCTGGTCTATCGCAATGATGCCCCGGCGCTCAGGTCCGGCAGCCAGCTGCCGGATGCGGCCGGCGCTGCCAGCCAGGGCAGTGACAGGGTCAAACGGAACAGGCAGTTCATCCCCTGGACTGACCTTGTGGCGGACAGGTATGGACTGAAGATCGAAACCCAGGTCTACATTGAAGACAACAACTTCGCCTGCTTCAGCAGTCCTGACGGGACGGATGCAGGCAGCATCATGGCCGCGATCCGTGCGGATGGCACGCTCAGTCCGGCGCTGAGCCATGTGTTCCACGAACCCCTGAGCCATGCCTGCTACACACCGAATGACCCGGACTACAACTCCAGCAACTCCAATGGCGGCAGCGGTGGGCAGTGGAGCCTGCACAAGATGGGCGCCAGCACGGGCTGGGACTTCACCCGCGGCGACAGCGATGTCTGGGTGGCGGTGGTTGATACCGGCGTGCGCCTCTCGCATGAGGAACTGGGCCAGGTTATAGACCCCCAGGTGACTTTTCCCGGAGAGCAGCTCGATGTGCGCAACAATGACAACACAGTTGATGACACCGACGGGCACGGCACCTACATCGCCGGCGTCGTGGGTGCCACGGGCAACAACAACCGCACCATCACCGGCATTGCACCCGACTGCCGCATCCTGCCGGTGAAGATCTCCAACGGCGGTTCGACCCAGATCGGGCACATCATCGAGGGCTGCTACCTGGGCTTTGACCTCGGGGCGCAGGTTGTCAACCTCAGCTGGGGCTCCTACGGCGGACCAGTCGGCCCCGAGCAGACAATGGTGAACTACATCTGGAACAATGGCGGGCTGTTCTTCAGCGCCGCCGGCAATGACAACACGACTGACAACCACTACCCCTGCACCTATTCGAACTCGATCAGCGTCGGCAGCACCTCTGTCGGCACCAACGACGCCCGTGCCGGATTCAGCAATTTCGGCAACTATGTCGAGCTGGCGGCCCCCGGCAATGCCATGAAGAGCTGCGGCCAGTCCAGCAACACGGCCTATGTCCCCAACAGCCAGGGCACGAGCTTCAGCGCTCCGCTGGTGGCGGGCGCAGCCGCCCTGATGTGGAGCTTCAACGAGAACCTCACGAATGCGGAGATCCGCAGCATCCTGTATGACACGGGCAAGCCGACGACGGGCTTCTCCGCCAGCAGCCCCGTGCGCCGCGTGGACCTGCCCGGCATCTTCGCGGTGCTGGCCAGCGAGGCCATCGAGCTGCCGCTGCTGGACAGCCTGACCGTGGGTGGGATGAAGACCTTCAGTGTCAACGTGGCCGGCAACCCGGCCAGCGTCAGCCTGTTTGTCGACGATGAACCGGCCGAGACCCTGAGCTCCGCACCGTGGGACTTCACGGTGGACTTCAGCTCGCATGTGTTTGCCAGGGTCAACCTGCGTTTTGAGACGGAGATCGACGGCCAGCCGGTTGCCAACAGCATGAACGTGATTGTTGACAACAGTGCGGCCAGCTTCCCTGTGCAGGAGGACTTCGAGGACAGCGAGCGGGACTTCTACCCGGCGGACTTCCGCGACTACTCCGATGATCTCGTGACCGCCGTCAGGCAGTCCGGCGGCTGGAGCATGGGCAGCGTGCGCAACAACGGCAGCGCCACCTGGCAGGACCAGGCCGGGGCCACCAACAGCGGGGCCTTCGCCACTCACATCAAGAACGAATTCAATTCCTACAGCCCCTATGAAACCGATGCCCTGCTCAGCCGGCGCATCAGCTTCAAGGGCATCTCGGATCCCACCCTCGTGTTCCACCACCATTTCAACATCGAAAATGGCGGCAGTGAGAAGGACCGTGCCTGGGTGCTCGTGACCGATGATGAGGGCCAGACCTTCAGTCCCGGCAAGCTCAAGGGCATCACCAAGGACAGCTACTGGTCGGGCTACCTGCCGGGCTGGAGCACCGCCGCAGTGGACCTGTCAGACTTCGTCGGAAAGTCCGTACGGGTGCTGTTCCTGTTTGAGAGTGATTCCAATGTCGCCGGTGAGGACACCGGCGAGGATACCGGCTGGTGGATTGACGACATCACGGTCGGCCGTGCCTGGCAGGAGGACTTCCCGAGCATTGACGGCGTGGACTTCAACCCCGGCAGCAGCATCGGCGTGGCCCCGAGCCTCGAGCAGTTCAATGTGAGTGTGATGAACCCGCAGGATGTCAGCAAGGTGCGTTACTGGCTGGACGTGGCACCCTTCGGTGAACTGATCCCCGGCCTCGACACGATTGTCGATGTCGAGGAAGGTGCTGCATTCAACGGCCTGATCAACGTGCCCGGCCTGCCCAACCAGGCGGCCCAGCTCAGTGTCTACGTCTACGACGCGGCCGGCAACCAGGGTCCGGTGACGACGATCCCCTGCTACATCTTCAACCTGCCCGGCGATGCCAACATTGACAACGTCGTGGACATGACGGACTACGACCTGATCCACGGCAAGCGCGGCATGCTGAGCACGAGCCCCGGCTACCTGCCCTTCTATGACTCAAACCTTGACGGCATTGTCAACGAGGTTGACCTGTCGGCGGTGGGCTATTTCCTCGGCGAC
>JAHEFU010000192.1 GCA_024645305.1 Planctomycetales bacterium | reverse complement strand
TTCCCGTTGTCGGCATTGAACACCTGCTTGAGCTGATCGGCGTTCTCCAGGTTGCTGACGTACTGCGGGTCACCGCTGGGCTGCAGTGCATCCGCGGTTTCAGCCTGGCCCTGTTGCCTGCGCCGCTCGGTCGCCTGCTGCAGCTGCGGGTCCCAGCGTGTCATCTGCATGATCATGACCCCGAGGGCGCCGAACAGCAGGACGAGCATGACGAGCATGGCAATGATGCTCTTTGACATGGGAAGAGTCTAGCGCAGGGGCGCGGACACTACTGCTGCAGCGCCCTGAGCTGGGATTCAGTCAGGCGCCGGCCGCCGACGAAGTTGCGACGGTAGTATCCGTCCTCCATGTTGGAGTAGCCCACCTTGTGCTGCACGCTGGAAGCATGGATGAAGTCGCCCTCGCCGAGGTAGATCCCGACGTGGCTGGCCCCGGCCTTGTACGTGGTGAAGAACACCATATCGCCGGCTTCGAGGTTGTCATAGGACACGGCATCGCCAAGTTCGGCGAACTGCTCACTGGCTCGCCGCGGCATCCCTGAAGTGCCGCAGTCCAGGTCACTGCACAGGATCTTGTAGATCAGGCCGCTGCAGTCCACGCCGCTGTTGCTGGATCCTCCCCAGACGTAGGGCGTGCCGGCCATGGAGATGGCCTCCTCAACCAGACGGCGGCCCACCGGGCTGGAGGCTGTGGCATATTCGCGGCTGGGCACCGCCGGCCTGTGCTGGGGATCGCTGATCTTCAGCGTGCCCTCGCTGCCCCAGGCTGCAGGACTGATCAGCTCACTGAATATCCAGCCGTACTGCTGGTCCTGCTTCACATAGCTCCAGTCCGTGGTGCGGCCCAGTACCTGGATGTCGGTGCCGCTGTCAAAACTCGTGATGACCGTGCTTTCCATGCCCGGCGCCGTGCGGAAGTTCACCGCCTCGCCCGTCACCTTGTAGGGACGGCTGGGCTTGCGCTGCGTCGGCTTGACATAGTCGCGGTGTACCCATCCGCGCAGGCCGCTGACGCTGTCGGCCAGTTCCACCCAGTCGTGCTTTGTATCGAACTGGTAGAACACGCTGCCGCTGTCAACTTCCTTCTTGATGCGGGCCTTCTTGTTGGGATCCTCGCGCAGGCGCACGTCGTCACCGGTGATTTCCACACGCGGCAGTTCCAGGATGAATTCCTGGCTGACCCAGCCCTTGAGTTCCTGGTCGGGAATGGATACGTAGTACCAGCCCTCCTCCTCATGGATCAGGTACAGCTTGTCACGCTTGTTCACCTTGCCGATGATCTTCGCGTCCGTCGTAGGCTCGGTACGCACATTGACGCGGGAACCGCTGGCGAGGCCGAGGTCGTAACCGCCGACGGGCAGGAAGACCATGTTGCCCAGGTTTTCCGGTGCCACATGCTGCCGGCGTTCATAGGGCTGGTAGAAGCCACTCGTGAATTCCTGCCGGCTCGGCAGATCAGCCGCCGGGCGGAACTTCTGCTGCTGCGTGATCAGCAGGGCCGGGTCCTGCTCACCCGGGAGGGGCGTGAGCTGGGCAGTCTGAATGGATTCGATGTGGATTGCCGGCGCATTGCTGAGTTTCTCACCGGGAGGCAGCACATGGGCCTCGAAGCTGCCGAGGGGCTCCTCGTCCGGGATGAAGCCATTGTCAGTCTGGACCACGGCATCGGTTACGGCCTGTGGGACAGTTTCTGCTGGCACTGCAGTCTCATCCGCTGGATCTTCCGTCGCGGGGACGAGGTCCTCGCTGACTGCCAGGGGATCGGCATTCATGATCAGGGTGTCCCGCACCTGTGGGCTGCTGAGGGAGGCCTGCACTACGGGGGTCACCGAGGCATCACCGGCGGTCTGTGCTGCGCTGTCGATCGTGAGTCGGCCGTCGCCGATATATTCGTTCCAGACCCAGCCCTTGAGCTCCAGCGCCGGGGCACTCACATAGCTCCACTTGCCATCGGACTTCACGACGAATACCTTTTCGTTGACATCAAAGATATGCGTTATTTCGCCCCAGGGTTCCTCGCGCAGGTTCACCTCTGAGCCGTGGATGTAGAACGGGCCTTCCACCGCCTGGGCAGCCACTGTGCCAAGCAGGAAGATCAGGCATGCCGTACAAGCTATCCGAATCAATCCCATAACCTCTCTGTCCGGTCCTTTACCCCTTGCCGCGCCTGAAACTGGCGCTGCCGACCGGTAAGGAAATTATCGCTTCCGCTGCTGCATTCTTAATAAGTATGCGGCATTTGAGGATGGTGCATGGCATTCAGCTTAACGGTCGTTAGGCAAATGGCAGCGGGGGCCAGTCAGGAAATGGACCTGTGCGGTATGCCGCAAGGCCGGGTCCCCTGGCCGGACTGTCCTGCGTCAATGTTAAAACCCGTGCGCTCTCCGGCAACCTCAGGTAAACATTTGTAACGTGGTAATTTACGGAGGACGAAATGGGACAGACTGGTACAGGAATCCTTGATATGTTGAGTCCGGACGAGCGCCGGCCCCTTGAATGGCTGCTGGTTTACAGCCTGGAACGCAACCGCGGGATTGACGAAGCCTGGCTCAGGCAAAGCGGCCTGAACCGCCAGCAGGCCGAGAAACTGCTGAAGGACAATGAGCCGGTCCGTGAGCAGATCCGCAACCTGCAGCGCATCGGCCGCCTGTTCACGCTGGAGATGCTGTTTGAACTGCTCAAGCAGCGTGCGGCGGAAATGCTGGCCCGGGTCACGACGCCGGCGGAGATCAAGTCCATCCTGGGCACCCTGAAACTGCTGCGCAGCGTTGAGATGCTGGAGCAGAAGGAACTGGCCGCTGCCCGGCAGCAGTCACTGCGCGAGTCCGCTGGCCAGCTGCAGGGCAAGAATGGCAACGGCCAGCTGGTTGGCAGCGCGGGCTGAGGCCCATGTAATCAGGCCTGCGGCTGGCTGCCCATCAGGCGATGGAGGTCCGCAAAGAAGGCTGGATAGCTGTGCTGCACGCTGGCAGCGCCATGCAGGGTGCTGGGACCCTGGGCGATCAGGGCGGCGATGGTTGCCATCATCACGAGCCTGTGGTCCCCGGCGCACTGGATCTCCCCGCCGTGCAGGGTCTGCGGCCCGTGGATGGTGTAGCCATCCTCCTCGAGCTCGATGTCTGCGCCGAAGTTGCGCAGGATCTGGGCTGTCAGCAGGTAGCGGTCCGGCATGCGCTGGGCCAGGCGGTTGATCCCGCGCAGGTAGCTCGTGCCCTCGGCCTGCGTTGCCAGAAGGGCCAGCAGCGGCAGTTCATCGGCCATGCTCGGGCTGAGGTTGGGGGCGATGTTGAAGGCCGGCAGCCGCGGCACATGGCGGATGAGCAGGCTGGTGACCGGTTCGCTGCCCAGTTGCCAGTCCCGCAGGCGCTCCACGCAGCCCTCGATGCGGTTCAGCACCTTGACCATCCCGCAGCGCCCGGGGTTGAAGCCCACCTGGTTGATTGTCAGTTCGCTGCCGGGCAACAGCACTGCGCCGACGATGAAGGGGGCCGCCGAGGACATGTCGCCGGCGATCTTGATCTTGCGAGCCTGGGGCAGCTGGCCACATTCGAGTACGATGGAACCGCTGTCGCGGCCGAAGCTGATGCCCATGTGCTTCATCAGGCGTTCACTGTGGTCGCGGCTGGGGGTCTTTTCGCTGATTTTCAGCGTGCCGTCCATATAGGGGCTGGCCAGCAGCAGCGTGCTCTTGACCTCGGCGTCACGCACGGCGATCTCCACCCGGCCGGCCTTCAGGCGGCGTCCGCGGACCTTCAGGGGAGCGCTGTCGCCGATGCCCTGGCACCCAATCTCCGCCCCCAGCTTGCGCAGGGGTTCCAGCAGGTGCGTCAGGCGGCGCTGCAGCAGTTCGGGATGGCCGGTCAGTTCGCTGTCAAAGTCCTGGGTTGCCAGCAGGCCGAGCATCAGCTTCAGGGTGGTGAAGGAACGCCCGCAGTCCAGCGGGACGCTCGGGGCCTGCAGGCCACCCATGCTGACAACGAAGCAGTCGTCCTCCACACTCGTGAAGGTCTGGCCCAGCTGGGCCAGTACACGGCGGGTGCAGACTGTGTCCTCGCATTCGAGGGAGCCGCAGATTTCGCTGTCCTCGGCCGTCAGTGAACCGAGGATCAGGGCACGGTGTGTGATGCTGCGGTCGCCGGGCGGGTCATAGCTGCCCTGCAGGGGACCCACGGCCTGGCTGATCTCGATGCTGCCGTTTTGCGGAGTGCTGCTGTCCATGGGAGTGGCGCGCTGCCTCCTTGTGCTGCGCACATCTATTATAGGGATTGCAACTAAGTCCGCACGCTGATACTCAAACTTCTCACGGAGGCCCGCATGTGGAAGGGAATCGCCTGGTTGATGCTGTTGTACGGCCTGCTGGTCAGTGCCGCGGCGATTGATGCTGCCGAGAAGCAGCAGGGTATGGGGGAGATGTTCGCCAGCTGGCAGCAGAACTACGCAGCCCTCAAGGAACACATGGAGCAGGATGGCATTCAGCCGCCCCATGTGGCCCGCTTCGATGGCCACGATCCCCTGGCGGCAGTCAGTAGCCATGCCACTGTTGCAATCAATGATGACGGGGTGCAAGCCTGGCTGGACTGGACCCCGGACCGCCAGACCGCCAAACTGGACCTGCTGGGCCTGCTTGTGTCACCCGGTCCACCGGAGGCCAACGGCCTCGCCCTGCGCCTGCGCGCCAATTACGAAGGCCAGGTGATCATCGGGGTGATGGAAGCGGACGGCAGTTCCTACATGGTTTTTCCCGAGCGCCTGGAGCTGGACTGGACGCAGTATGAAATGCCGCTGGATGCCCTGGTTCTGTCCGATGATTCAGAGGATGAGAACGGGCAGCTGGATGTGGACCAGGTGGACACGGTGCTGATCGGTTACCTGGAGGTATCCGCCCGCGGAGAGGTGGATGCGGAGCAGCGGGTGATCAGTATTGACGATGTGTTCTTCCGCGAGTTCCATGACAACCCGCTGTTTCCGGATTTCCAGCGAGGGCCTGGACCGGATGGCATGGGTGGACCCGGCGGACCTCCACCAGGCGCCGGCATGGAGGGAGAGCGCCCGCGAGACAGGATGCGCGAACGCATCAAGGACCGCTTGGAGGGTGGGGAGGCGTCAGATATGAAGCCATCTGGTGATGCCGACGGGTAGCGGCGTCGCCTTGCGACGATTGGCTGGGAATGCAGCGAAACAGCAAGGCAGCGGGCTTGGCAAAGGGAATTATTGAAATTCCCTCTAAAGCACAGGCTCCACTGAGTCCGCGAAACACGATGATGGCACAAGGACCGGCGCGGCCTGGCCGCGATTGGGAGATGCTGCCGCGAAGCTGGCAAGGCAGCGAAATAGGCAATCTGGAATTGTATTTTCTGTGTAACTCTGTGGTCCTTTGTGGATCTCTGTGTTTATCAGAACCGCCCCGACATGATTCAATGGCAACCCTGTGCAGGCGGAGGTGAGTAACTTGTTTGCGCACAATCTTTCGGTGGCACGCATTGCGCTGGCAGTATCGAAATCACCAGACTGGTTTTATTGATGCTGAGGCGCAGAGAATGAAGAGAGGCGCAGAGAAGATGGTCAGGGGAATTTGAGCGCGAATCCCACCATGGCGGGATCAGTTCGCCGGAGTAGGGGCATTCAGCCCGTTTGTGAGCCCAGGCTCAGTCGGGATAGGCGGGTACACAACCGGCAAAACTTGCTTTCGCCGCAGGGCCAGACCATATTCTTCTGCCCGCTCATGCCAGCAATCGCGGGTCTGCAATACAGCT
>JAHEFU010000191.1 GCA_024645305.1 Planctomycetales bacterium | reverse complement strand
TGGACTGGGGTCTGCGTGAAGTGGAGGTCTATTCCAAGGGTCCCGGTTCCGGCAAGGAAGCGGCGATCCGCACGATTTCCAACCTCGGCATCCGGATCAAGCTGATCAAGGATGTGACCCCTGTCGCCCACAATGGCGTGCGTCCCCGCGGACGCCGCCGCGTATAACTGGAGCAAGGTACCCATATGGATCTGGCAAACGGCTTTATCGAGCGAGCGGACGCATTCAGTCTGCTGACAATGAGCAAGGAGCAGGAGGAGGGATCGCCCAAGTGCGTTTTCACCTTCGAGCCGCTTCCGCGCGGCTTTGGTGCGACCCTTGGCAATGCCCTGCGCCGCACGATCCTTTCCAGCATCGTTGGCTGCTGCATCACCTACGTCAAGATCGAGGGGATGCCGCACGAATACATGGCCCTGGATGGCGTGCTTGAGGACAGCATCTCCCTGCTGCTCAACACCCGGCGTGTCAAGGTCAACCTGCTCGGCAAGGAAAACACCCAGACTATTCGTCTGAGCGTTAGCGGGGAGCGTGTCGTGACAGCGGCTGACTTCCTTGGCAACCCGGAGGTTGAGATCATCAACCCCGACCAGGTGATCTGCACACTGACCGGTGTCAACAGCCGCATGGAGATCGAGGCCACGGTCACCCGGGGCGTCGGTTACAAGATGGCCTCCGAGCTGAAGCGCAAGGAGCACTCCATCGGTGTCATCACCCTGGACTGCAACTACAGCCCGGTGGAGCGTGTGGCATATGAAGTGGAAAACACCCGCGTAGGCAGCGCCACCGACTACGAGAAACTGAAACTGACAATCGAGACCAATGGCACCAAGTCCGCCGATGCCGTGCTGGGCGAAGGTGCCGCGGAACTCAAGAGATACCTTAACTGGATCACCGACAAGCAGAGCTCGATGATGAGCTTCATTCCGCAGGAAGAACCCGTTGATGCGGAGCTGCAGGCCAAGCTGAACATGCATGTTGATGAGCTTGGGTTGTCGGGACGTGCATCCAACTGCCTGCGCAATGCCAATGTGCGCAGTGTCGGTGAGCTGATTGAATTCTCCCCCGACCAGCTGATGTCCTTCAAGAACTTCGGCGAGAAGAGTCTCGTTGAGATCGTTGACAAGCTGGCCGAGATGGAGCTTTACCTGAAGGAGGCGGAGTAGGGATGCGTCACAAGAAGAACCTGAGCAAGCTCGGTATGCCCACGGACCAGCGGGTCGCGCTGGTGCGCAACCAGGTCTCGAAGCTGTTTGAGCATGGCTACATAAATACGACTCTGCCCCGTGCCAAGGCTGTCCAGAGTGAGGCCGAGAAGCTGATCACACGTGCCCGCAAGGGTGACCTGGCATCCATTCGCCAGTGTGCCCGCCGGCTGCCGACCAAGCAGTCCCTGAGGGCGCTGCTGCGCAACGTGGCCCCGGCACTCGTTGACAAGAACCAAGGTGGCTACACACAGATTGCAAAGATTAAGTATCGCCGCGGAGACGGCGCGTTGATTGTCCGGCTGTCGTTGACTGACTACGGCAGCTAGACCGGAATATGACCGGAACGCAGCGGATCGCGATGCGAGTCCGCTACGACGGCACTGAGTTCCACGGCAGCCAGCTGCAAAGCGGGCTGAGGACGGTGTCAGGTACATTGACAACTGAGTTGAGTTCCCTGCTGGGGCAGCATGTACATCTGCTCTGGGCAGGCCGCACGGATACAGGAGTGCATGCCGACGCCAACATCTGCGCCTTTGATGCGCAGCCGTTGATGCCGGTGGACAATCTTGCTGTGATGCTGAACAATGCACTGCCCGCTGACCTGCGGGTGGTCGGGCAGTGGCTGGCGGCGCCGGAGTTCCATCCGCGCTTTGATGCCAGGCTCAGGACATACACCTACCGCATCTGGCGTGGTACTTTTGCCCCGGTGGACCGCACCCGTTATGTCCACGAGTGTCCCGAGCCGCTCGATCTGGTGGACTTGGAGCGCTGCGCTGCATTGTTCACCGGAGAGCACGATTTCCGCTCTTTCTGTCGCAAGCCTCCTGAAGGTGGCAACTGCATCTGCAGTCTGCAGCCGCCTGAACTGGATGAGTCCGCGCAGGAGATCCGGATACGCTTCCGTGGCAACCGCTTCCTCAGGCACATGATCTGCAGGCTGGTGGGCGCCATGCTCTGTGTATCAGCAGGCAGGCTGTCTGAGGATGACATTGCTTTGGCACTCGGTGCCGGCAGGGAACTGAAACTCAATCCGGCCCCCGGAAGGGGGCTGACACTCACGTGGGTTGATTATGAATGATCCGCCCCGGGATGGCAGGAACTGAATATGACTAAGACGCCGTATTTTACGAAGGACACGGTCGAGAGGCCGTGGTACGTTGTTGATCTGGAAGGCCAGATCTTCGGGCGTGCGTGCGCAAAGATCGCTGCATTGCTGATTGGCAAGAACCGGCCGGAGTACACTCCTGGCCAGGATTGCGGCGGTTTCGTGATTGTGCTCAATGCCGACAAGATCAAGGTCACCGGCACGAAGCTCGACAACAAGCACTATTACCGGCACAGTGGCTATCCCGGAGGCATCCGCCATCGGACACTCGGTGAGCGGCTCGAGAAGCAGCCCGAGGAACTGATCCGCAGCGCCGTGAAGGGCATGCTGCCGCATAACAAGATTGGCAACCGCCTGATCACGAAGCTGAAGGTGTATACCGGAACCGATCATCCTCACAAGGCGCAGAATCCGACAGTGCTCTCCAATGAGCAGCTGGCGGCGATTTAACAGGAGAGCGAGAGAATGGCTGACAATGACTTCCAGATAATCAAGGTAGGCCGCCGCAAGCGGGCTGTGGCAAGGGTGTTTCTGCGTCCCGGCAGTGGTGGATACCACGTCAATGGCAAGACCCTGCCAGAATACTTCAAGACCATCAACGCGCAGCTGAAGGTCCAGGAACCTCTCAAGCTTGTGGAACTCTCCGATAAGTATGATGTGGTCTGCAACGTCTTTGGCGGTGGCATCACCGGTCAGAGCGATGCAATCGCCCTGGGAATTGCCCGCTATCTCATCGAACTGAACCCCAGCTACCGGGACAGTCTGAAGAAGAAGGGTCTACTCAAGCGCGATCCCCGTGAAAAGGAAAGGAAGAAATACGGCCAGAAGAGGGCCAGGAAGAAATTCCAGTTCAGCAAGCGCTAAAATAGGCTTGTGAAAACAGCAATCAAAACCGGTCTGCTGCTCGCCTTCTGGCTGGCACTGACCGGTTATTCATTTTCTGAGGATCTGCAGATCAGGATCCGCCTCAGTGAAACCGGCCTGTTGAAGGAAGCCGATGCTGAATCGGAGATCGTGCGCACAGTACTTGAGGGCGATGTATTCGACGTCCTGATGCGCTACCGGGAATACTACCTGGTGAACGATACAGAGACCCACGCCTTCCTGTATATACCACTGTACGCCGCTGAAGAGCTGGTGTTCGGTGTTCCGGAGCACGTAACCATTGAGGGCCAGATGGCTGCGCCCAGCGTCTCTGAGGACCTTTCGGCCTGGCAGGTCATCCCGGAGAAATACAGGCACACGGATGGTATAGATTTGCAAACTGAATATTCAGGCAGCATGGACATCGCCCACAACGGGAAGAAGTATCCCAAGGAGTACTCCTACAACCACTCATACAAACCGTTGGTAGATGGAGCAAAACTGGTGCGCGACGCACGCAAGTACCTGGGAGCCAGGTATGTCCTCGGAGGGACCACGGAGACTGGTATAGATTGCAGCGGACTGACCAAGGTCTGCCTGGAGAATCAGGGTATCAAGGTTGTCCACAGGGCCAGCCTGCAGGCCCTGGAGGGTCGTTACGTGACTGCTGATCAGCTAAAGACCGGCGATCTGGTGTTCTTCCGCGATGATGAAACACCGCGCTACCTGAGCCATGTAGGAATCTACATCTCCAACGGGCGCTTCATACATGCCAGCGGAAGCAATGGCAAGGTCGTAATCGGCAGCCTGAGTGAGGGATACTTCAAGAATCATTACGCCTTCGCCAGGCGTTTCTAGGAGCACAGGGGAGACTTTTGGACGCCACCTTTGCATGGATTCTGAGAAACGTTGGCCAGATCGTTGACGTTCTGGCTGTTGCGATCCTGTTCTACTACATCCTGATCTATGCCCGTGGTACCAAGGTCATGCTGGTGGTCCAGGGCATCCTCGTGATGAGTGGCTTCTATGTCCTTTGCCAGCAACTGAAACTGATTACCCTCGTCTTTATCATGGATGCGGTATTCGTGGTTGGACCGCTGGCGATATTCATCCTCTTCGTTCCGGAGATCCGCAAGGTTCTGGAAAATGCGGGGCGGCGGAGCCGGCTGTTCAGCATCTTTGCCCCGGAATCCGTGGTCCATAAGAGCAGTACCCTGGTGGAGACCTTAACTTCCACCGTCTTCCACTTCGCGCAGCGCCGGACCGGTGCCCTGATCGTGCTGGAGGGCAAGGACCGCCTTGATGAATTCATTGTGCCAGGCACCATGATCGATGCCATCCCCAGTGAACGCCTGCTGTCCAGCCTGTTCGACCGCCACAATCCACTGCATGACGGTGCAATCATATTCAGCGACGGCCGGGTGCACTCCGCGGGCAATTTCCTGCCGATGACAGAGGTGACATTCCTCGCCAGTGAACTGGGCACCCGGCACCGCGCGGCCGTGGGACTGACGGAGCGCTGTGATGCAATCGTGATCGTTGTCAGCGAGGAACGCGGTGAAGTCAGCATTTCCTATTGCGGCAGGCTGGCGCGCAGGCTTGGCGAGGAACAGTTCGTGGAACAACTCAATGCACTGCTGGATGTCAATGAGAACTTCGTCTCCAATCTCACCAGGGCAGCTTTGAGCTAGGAGGCGCGCGGCATGCTATTTAACAGAATCTTCCACAACTGCAGCCTGAAGCTGTTCTCCATTACACTGGCAATTGCCCTGTCGATATATGTCGCCTACTTCAGCAGCAATCCCGTCCGCTACACTATCGAGCTGCCGCTGAGGGTCACCGGCCTGCAACAGGGCCTGGTCGTCAACATTGACGCCTCAAAGATTCCCGATACCATCAAGCTTGACATCCGCGGTCCGTACAGGGCCATCACCAATGCGCAGAAGAACAGGAATTTCGCCATTATTGACCTGACAGATGCCGCTGAGGGGACCTACAACCCGCCTGTGATCCCACCGGAGCTGGATGACCTGACCGTGATTGACCACAATCCGAAGTCAATCAACGTCACCGTGGAGAGCCGGGCGGAGAAGACGCTGAACATTGAGGTTGAGAGACGCGGCAATGTCCGTGAGGAATTTGAGATAAGCAACGAGGATGTTAATCCATCCACGGTGACTGTGACCGGACCACTCAGTGTGGTTGAGCGCATCACGCGCTGCATCATTGATCCACGCATCCAGGACATGGCTGACCAGGACGTGCAGGACATCGTGGTCAAGTTCTATGATGCGGAGGACAGGCCAGTCCTCACTGATTCGCTGATTGTCAACCCGGAAGTCGTACGCTACATCATCCGTGTGATTCCGACCGGGTCACTGCGTGTCCTGAAGGTTTCCCCGCGGATTGTCGGCGAGGTCCAGGACGGGTTCCGGCTGGGCACGAGCAATCCCTACCCGCTGTATGTCACAGTGCCGGCTGACATCGTGCCGGAGGGGGTCTACTACGTGAGGACTTCCGAGATTGACATAAGTGAACTCAACCAGACAAAAGTGTTCCGAGACCTTAACATCAATTACCCATTTGAG
>JAHEFU010000190.1 GCA_024645305.1 Planctomycetales bacterium | reverse complement strand
GATTAAATTTGTTGTTGTTGTTGTTGTTGTTGTTGTTGTGTTAGTGTTTTATGCAATCTGAATCCTCAGGAGAAAAATATGAAGAAAATCATTTTTTCACTGGTATTGGCAGCAGGAATGCTATTGCTGCACCATGCCCCGGCCCGGGCTGGGGAATCGCGCAGAGCTTTGGTTGCCGAATGGCTGCGGCACATGGAACAGGATCTGGCTGATGCGGAATCCACTCTGACGAACAAGGACGCAAGTGAATGGACGCAGGAAGAAGTGGAAAAATACCTGTTTTGTGCCATGTACGTTATCTACGACGGCGTGATCATTTATTCAGATACCAACAGAACTTTGCCTACCGACAGTGAGGTGCTCCGCAACGCCGGGATTGTTTCCAACTGGCCGGCAAACCCCTTCAATAACTGGGAACCCATCAAATGGGAGAACAGCGAGTTTTCACCTGGTGATTGCGTTATGCAGGAATGTCCACCGGAACTCTATTCAGGTTTGTGGAAGCCCCGGCCTATGACCTTTGTCATTAGCATAAACGGCCCAATTGAGGACTACATATCTCTTCATCCTCTGCAGCCCCTGACAGATTGGTCCACTGTTCCTGGTGGAAGCGTATTCAACGTGATGTCAGCAACGCAGCCTGCCTCCGAATCGCGTCGCAAGTTCGAGGAGATGCGGCAACGAAAGGATCAGGAATCAGAAGATACATCTGAGCAGAAAAATCCAGAGGATGCGCAGGAGGCTGAGCATGATTAGGTTTATTGGTAAATCGGTTATCACTTTGACATTTTCCCTGCTGCTTCTAACTGCTGGCATTCTGCCAGCCAATGCAGAAAGCGGCAATTGCCAGGATTTCAACCTGGCGATGCTTGTGGCCAGACACTCCAACAGCGATTGTGCTGTGTTTCCAGTCTATCCAGGAGATAGTAACGGAGAAATCAGACTCTATTTCGTAGAATGCTTCAATCCATTTAGTTTCCAGGTGAATGGAAGCGTGACGTGGAATGGTCTGGCTTGGAATTATTTCATATGCGAATGCGACCCCGAGACTGGATGTGAGTATCACCATGATATGAAACCAGGCACGCCAAACACTGTGTATTGGTCCGATTCTGGTGGTTGTACAACGACAGGAATTCAAGATGATCATGGCGTAATTCAAAACCCAGATACTTGGAATTGCGAAGATCTGGGTGAACCGACATGTTACTGAACATCTCTGGTGAAGTGGGAACTTCATAGTTTCACTTGTCAGCAGAATAATAATCACAGTCACGCAGATTCTCGACTGCCATGGGACCTGCGTGGCTGTATATTCACCATTAAACAGTTGATGAACATCTTCGAGCTTTTCCCGGTTCAGCGTCCCAGCATCTTCCTGAACAGCACCATGATCCCCACGATCACGAACATCGCCGGGCCGAAGAGGATGAGCAGCAGGTCGGCGATGCGTTCCACGATCCAGGGGGTCGGCTGGTCATCATCTGCTTCATCTTCAGCATCCTCGCTGTCGCTGCCGAAGAGCATTCCGACCGTGTCGTAGCCGATCAGCCAGCCCAGCCAGTGCTGGTAGAGGCTCTCCGAGGCGTCGTCATCGCCGATGCCGTAGCGGTCGGCGATGCGCATGCCGCAGACCATGGCGATACCGCAACCGAAGTAGAGGGCGAGCAGTATGCTGGAAAGGCCGGAACCCACGCTGAGAGGATAACGGAAGAAAGGGGAGCCCCGCGTCGGGCGGAACCCCCCTGCATCGGAGATGGCGGTTTCTTGAACCTGGCCGCCGCTTCACCTGTTACTGCTTAAGCTCAGCTCCCGCCGCCTGGGCCATGGCGCTGATCTGGGCCAGGGCCGCAGCTTCGTCGGGTACCGGCAGGATCACGGCGACTCCGCGCTGCCTGCGGATGTGGATGCCGATGCATCGTCCGCGGTTCGTATCCAGGGCTTCGAGCCTGGCAATATCCGCCAGGCGGATGGCGCTGATCCGGCCCTTCTCCCGAAACAGCATCCGCCGGTCGGTCAGCACCGCCTGCAGCCCCTTGCGCTTCAGCCGGACGATGAATACCAGCATGAGGATGACAAGCATGGCACAGACCGAAATGGCAATCCATTCGGTGGAATCCGAGGCGGCTGCTGCGGGCTGGACCCTGTCGCCGATGAACGCGGTAAAGACCGTCATCCCCGCCACGAACAGGGCGGAGCTGATTGACACCAGCGCACCGGGCTTGCCGGAGCGGCACTGTCTGCCGCCATAACTGTGGATGAAGCCCTCCCCGGGCTCCGGGCTGAACCAGCCCGGAGGACCCTGGGGTTCGCTGTTTCGTCTGCTGGCAACCGGTATGAACATTGACATCGGTGTTTCCTTTGTTGCTGTGTACTGCTGTTACTCGCTGTCAACGGGCAGCAGTGGCTGCTGCTGCATGTTCGACTGGTGCTGCATGCCCATCGAAGCCATGCCTGACAGTCCGCCGAGGTTCATGCTGTCAATTGCGCTGGAGGGTACGATCATCAGGCTGCCCTTCTCCTTGAGGCCCTCGAACAGCATGTTCATGGCGCGCAGGTGCAGGGCTGTCGGGTTGTCCACGTACTGCTCGGCGGCCTTGGCGAAGCTGGCGGCGATCTGCATCTCGGATTCACCCAGGATCACACGGGCCTGGCGCTCACGCTCGGCCTGGGCCTGGCGGCTCATGGAGTCCTGCAGGTTCTTGGGGATCTTGATCTCGCGGATCTCGACTGACTGCACGGTCACGCCCCAGGGCTCGGTGCGGCCGTCGATGATTTCCTGCAGCTGGGCATCGAGCACATCCCGGCCGACCAGCAGGTCCGCCAGGTCCGTCTTGCCGATCAGGTCACGCAGGGCGGTCTGGGCTGCCCAGGTGACGGAGCTTTCGAGCTTCTCAACCTCGAGCGCGGCCTTCTTGGCATCGTAGACCAGCCAGAACATCACGGCGTCGACATCGACGGGGACGGTGTCCTTTGTGAGGGTCTCCTCGGCCAGCAGGTCGGCGGTCTTGACGCGGGTGTCAACCCATTTGGCAATCTGGTCCACGAAGGGCACGAGGAAGAACATGCCGGCCTTGTAGGTGGCATGGTACTTTCCGAGCTTGAGCACGATCACGTGATCCCACTGGTCGGCGACCTTCAGGCAGGTCAGCATGATCATCGAGCCGATGAACAGCGCGACGAAACAGATGACGCCGAAGACGACCAGGTTGGTGATCAGGCCCACGACGAGCAGCACCACTGACAACAGCAGCAGCAGGATGAACCAGAAGACGGCGATCGGGTGGATCTTGCTGCCTTCCATGGTGGCGGCCTGGATGCCGCCCCCCGTCTGGGGTATGTGTACGTATGTCATTGCCATCTCCTTATTGTTCCTAATACGATTCCCGCGGCCGGACTGCCTGCTGCCCTTCTTGGCAACCGCCACCAGCACCGCAATCATAGTGGTCAGCACTATCGTGATGAAGACCACAAACGGCTCGTCATCCCCGGCCAGCAGGGCCGGGATCCAGCCCATTAACTCAGGCATGGGCTGCTCCTGTTGCCAGCAGGCAGCTGTCGCCTCCCCCCGGAGGCCGGGACCCGCCGTCGGGTCTCCCGTTGTCACTCAACATGACCTCACTCCTTCCCAAGGATCTCTCCCGTCAGTTCCTGGATCTGCCGGGCGGTGTAACCAAGGCCCAGCAGCTGGCGGATGGTCTCCCGGAGCTGCGCCGTGCCCGGCAGGTCGTCAATCCCCGCCGCGCTGTGCCCCTCGTTGGGGTCCACCGCGAAGGTGCCCACGCCGCGCTTGCGCGAGAGGTAGCCCTCACGCTCGAGGTCGGCGTAGATCCGGCTGACCGTGTTGGCGTTGATGCCCAGCTGCAACGCCATGTCCCGCACCGTGGGCAGCTGCATCCCGCTGGGCAGCTTGCCCCGGTCAATCATGTACCTGATCTGGTTCTTGACCTGCACGTAAATCGGCACTTCGCTCTCCATGTTCACGCGGATCGTGACCCTGTCACTGGCCTGCATATGCCCTCCCTGTGGATGGACCGGCCATGGCCCGTCTGTCATTGCATTGCTGCATGTTTCAGCCCTTCGGACGCTTGAACCATAAGTGGATCCAGGAACTGGCGGCTTCGACAACACCTGTCAGCTCCCAGCCCTGGCGGCCGAGTTCAGAGATGGTCTCGTCCGAGCTCTTGATCTTCTGGGATTCCACCTGCACCCGCAGGTACTCCCAACGTCGTACTGTGTTTTCCATATTGCTCATAGTCTTATCCCACTAGTTGAACAGTGTACTAGTGAACTAGGACAATAATACCCGACTTAATCGCAGGTGTCAAGGGGAATCGGGAAAAAGAGAATGGATATCAGTGGGGACGAGGGCAAAGGGAAGTGGGGGATCAGGGACCCGGGTGCAGGGTGCAGGGTGCGGGTTGCAGGGATCAGGTTGTAGGGTGCAGGGTGAGTAGCTGCGGCTTTCAGACGCCGAAGAAGCGAGCCGAAGGCTCACGCTCCATTGTCAGCATATCTGCTGACCGCCATTCCGCCTGCCACGCCGCCGGCCTGATTGACATCCCCGCCCTGTGGATCTCAGCTGCGCTTCGATCCCCACCCGGGATGTCCGGCGGCAGTCAGGCAAACGTCCGACACAAGTCGTTGTCAAGCAACTATTCTTCCCCTGAGGATTTCCGTGGACAACAAACCATCCCGGCGATCTCGATTTCGCTTGCGCAGATGCACGCATGTCTCATATTGTGATTCCCAGCGACCCAGCGTAAAGATTGCCAGACGGGCTGAATGCCCGTGCTCGGGTAGTCCGGATTGCTCCAGACCTCCATTTTTCACCACAAAGCGCACGAAGCTCACGAAGGATTTGTTAGTCCTGTTTTCCCGCTTAGTGATCTCAGTGTTCTTTGTGGTTATCCAAAGAATGTCCGGATGGCTCCGGACCTCCATGTTTCCGCTCCAAAAAAAATCCCCGCCGGCACTCTGTTTTTCAAGTGCTCAGGCGAGGACTCTATTGCGGTGGGCCGCACTGCCAACTGCAGCACTGTGCCTCGGTGAGGCGGGGCTCCACCAGCGGGAAGCAAAGACCTGCTTCCCCAGGGCTCAAAGGTCGCGGTAGCTGAAGTTCTTGTCGAAGCCCTCGCGGGTTTCTCCATCCACTTCCACGTAGGGGTAGATCAGGAAATTCAGCGGTCCGTTCTTCACGCCGGGCACGGCGATGTCACGGCCCATCACGAACTCGATGCGGTCGTTGTCAAGGCTGCCGAAAAGTTCCTCGCGGCGCTCGGGTGCCTTGGCAACCTCGCTGGCATCGAGCGGGATCCAGCCCTGGCCATCATCGTAGAACTCGGCCCAGCAGTGGTATCCCCCGACAACCCCCTCGGGGGAATCTTTCGGGATAGGGAAGCCCATCAGGAAGCGGGCCGGCACGCCGAGGCTGCGGCTCTCGCCGATGAACAGGCTGTGGAAGTCCGTGCAGTTGCCATAACGGGCATCGCAGGCCCACTCGGCGTCACCACGGCCCCAGCCGTCTCGGCTCTTGTCATAGTCAACGGTCGTGACGATGTTGTCATACAGTGCCCGGGCGATGCCGTAGTCGTCCGTTTCAGCACCGGCGACGCGCTTCGCCTCCACGGCGACATCACCCTCCAGTGTGACCATGTTGTCAGGCTTGAGGAAGCGGTCAACCATCGAGGCATCGGTGTCGTAGCCAGCGGCATAGCCGTAGCGCTCCACGTCGAAGCTGACGTTAATGGGCAGGCGTCCTGATTCATCGGGATCAATGGCCAGCAGGTCCACCTGCAGGAAGCTATTGCCATACTCGGCA
>JAHEFU010000189.1 GCA_024645305.1 Planctomycetales bacterium | reverse complement strand
GTCCAAGGGCGGCACGATGGCCTTCTGCGGCATCCTCACCGGAGTGGAAACCAGCCTGCACCTGCAGATGTCCTATCTGCGCCAGCTGCGCTTCAAGGGCTATTACCTTGGCAACAAGCCGGACCTGGAGCAGCTCGTTGGCCTGCTGGGCGCCGGGAAGATCAAGGCTGTGAAAGCAGCCGAGTTCAGTCTCGAGGATACGGCCCAGGCCCATGAATTCATGAATGGCAATACCGGAATCGGCAAGGTTGTCATCCGGGTGGACTAGGTTGGAGTTTGGAGGTTGGAGGTTGGAGAGTATCCAAACTCCCCGCTCCAACCTGCAATCTGATTCTTCTACTCCTGTCCGACGTTTTGGCCCTTCATGCGCAGGAGAGTCTGCATCGAACCGCGATGTCCCGCTTCATGCACGACCGTTGCCATCAGCACCCGGATCAGGTTGGCCGGTCCGCGCAGTTCGGCGTCAGCCGTGTCATGGCCCTGTTCCTTCATCTGTCCCATGATCTTCTCGAAGGTGGCTTTCATGCCATCCGTCACTGCCAGTGCATCAGTCGCCGGGCGATTGAACACGGCATCGAATTCGGCGCGCGATTCCTTGAGGCTGTCGAGAATGGCCTGCTTATTGCCATATTCCTTGAACTTCCACACACCATCCTCACCCGGTCCCTCGCTCCAGTATCCATCGCTACTGTCACTGCCCTTGATCTGGCGGGCAAACATCCGCCGTGCATCGGCGCAGTGCATGGCCTGCTCGCCGAGGCTGAAGGTCCAGCGGCCGCTGGGGTCCTCAAAGCGCCAGTCCAGCAGGTCCTCGGGGATCAGCGCAGCGATCTTGTCCGTGTAGTCGAAGGTCATGTTCAGCCAGGGGTAGACCTGCCCGAGTGTAGGCTGGGCCTGTGTTGCACTATCCATTTTCCGCTCCCGTCAATCCGTAGAGATACCTGATTCTACCCGCCAGACCTGCATTGCATTTCAGGACAGGGAATATCAGTGACACCAGCCTGGGACGGAGCGTGAGACTTGCCCGCAGGGCCTGCCTTTGGCTAACATCTACGGATGCGCATTCCCCGTCTGATTTCCATCGCCGCCGCTGCCTGTCTGCTGGCCTGTTCCATCGCTTCCGCCAGGGCTCCCTTCACGCTGGAGGAGCTGTACCGCCGTCCATTCCTCTTCGGCACCAGTCCCGGCTCCGTGTCCATCTCCGATGACGGCCGCTATGTGGCCTTCGGCTGGGATGAAACCGGCCAGAACATCCGTGACCTCTGGGTGCTGGACCGCGAGACTGGCGAGAAGCACAGCTATACCAGCCTGTGGCAGGATCATGAAATCCGCCGCCGCCGCGAGTTCGAACGCGACCTGGAGAAGGCCCGCGAAGCCTGGGAGAAGGAACACCCTGAGGCCGGCGACGAAGATTCCGTGCAGGATGGGGAATCCGGCGACACAGAGGAACAGATCGATGAAGAGCAGATCGAGGATGAACTGGATGGTTCCGCAGACAACGGGGATGAAACTGACAACGATGATTCCATGGATGCCGGGGAGGATGAGGAAGTCGAGCAGTTTGACGAGGAGGAACGCCGCGAGGAATTCGAGGAGGACCTGCAGAAGCAGTACGACAGCTTCGGCGGAATCGGGGCCTGCCAGTGGCGCCTGGACAGCCACGAACTGTTCTGGAACTACGGCGGGCGGATCTACTCCATGGACATGGACAGCTCCGACCCCGCCCCAGTCCTGCGCATGAAGCATGAGAACGGCTGGAGCGGGGTGCAGCGCCTGTCCGGCCGCAGCCAGTTCCTGCTGACCAGCGCTTCCGACATCCTCTCCTGGGACAGCGTCACAGGGGATCTGGTACAGCTCACCGATGGCGGGCAGGGCGAATTTGGCAACACGGATAACTATGCCCTGAGCCGCGACAATCGCTGGCTGGCCTTCTCCCGGCGCGACTACCGCAGTGTGCGCCAGACGGAGATCCCCGAGCTGTTCGCGGAGAACCCGTACCACATCACCAACCGCTATGCCCGCCCGCAGGATACCCCGGAAAAGGTCAGCTTCCACATACGCGATCTCTCGGAGGAGAATCCCTGGCAGTTCGACGTGGAAATCCCGGATGCTCCGCATTACTGGATCTACGGCCTGGACTGGTCACCCGTGGAGGGTGACAACCGTCTGTTGCTGAGCATCGTGACAACGGACGTGATGGGTTACCGCGTCTACATCATCACGCCCGGGGAAGATGGCGACAGCGCGGACGTCACACTGGCCTACAGAGAGGATGACAGCGGCTGGGTGAACGGCTCGCGCACGGGCTGCGGCTGGCGCAGCGACGGCTCGCTGTACCTTATGAGTGAGAAGGACGGGCACTGTGCATTGTATGAATTGATTGACAACCCCGACTACATCGAACCGGTCGAAGAGGAAGCAGAAACAGAAGCAGAAGCAGTAACAGAAGCAGAAGCAGTAACAGAAGCAGAAGCAGAAGCAGAAACAGAGGCAGTAGCAGAAGCAGAAGCAGGCGACACAGCGGATGAAGCGGAAGTGGAGCTGAACACTGAGACCACACACATTGCCAGCGAGCTTCTGATGCTGGAGCATGAAATCACCGCATGGCGCTACCTGGAACAGCGTGACATGCTGATCCTGCAGACGGCGGCACCGACTTCCGCCAACCGCCAGCTGATGCTGTATGACTTCAGCACCGGCCATGACCTGATCCTGGCGGGGGGGCAGGCCTGGACCGATATCGCGGCGGTCAATGAGCAGGAGAGTCTGCTGCTGGTCAGTGCCCAGTCACCGCGCCGGATGTCAGAACTTCGTGAAATTGACCTGCTGCTGGCAACCAAGCGCATTGGTACGGGGGATGGCAGCATCCTGCCGATGTGGACCCTGATCGGCCGTGACTGTCCGGACTTTGACAACTGGCTGGACAGCTGGGACTACGAGATCATCACAACGCCGACGGTCACTCCGCTGGAGGTCAGTGGTGAGCCGGGCATGATCGCCACCAAGGTCTTCCTGCCGCAGGACTTCGACTGCAACTGCACATACCCGCTGCTGGTGTACGCCCACGGCGCCGGTTACGCCCAGCGCGTGAAAGACGTCCCGCAGTGGTTCGACATGTACTTCGCCTGGCTGGCGCAGGAAAAAGGCTGGATCGTGGCCGTGCCGGACTTCCGCGGCAGCGAGGGCTACGGGCGGGACTGGCGCATCGACGTCAAGGGCCGGCTCGGCACACCCGAGGTGCAGGACATCCTCGCCGTGCGTGATGAGCTGGTTGCCAACTACGGCGCGGACCCGCAGCGCAGCGGGATCTGGGGCTGGAGCTACGGCGGCTTCATGACGCTCATGATGCTTGGCATGGCACCCGGCGAATTCCCGGTCGGTGTCGCGGTGGCCCCTGCGATTGACTGGGACAACTACAACTACTGGTACTCCACCAGCCGCGTCGGCAAGCTGCCGGAGGCAAAGAAGGCCTATGAGCTCAGCAATGCCAGCGAGTACCTGGAGAACATCACGGACGACCTGCTGATCATGCACGGTCTGAAGGACAACAACACCCTGTTCCAGACCGTGGCGCAGTACATCGAGAAGGGTCACGAGGAAGGCATTAACGTTGAATTGAAGCTTTTCCCGCGTGATTCCCACGGCATCCAGACCAACTTCAACTACATCCGCGTTTTCCAGGGCGTGGTGGAATACTGCGAGGAGCACTGGGACTGAGCATAAGCGCCAAACCGGCCTGCGGCGGTGCTATACTGCGCCACCGAAGAGGTGATCAATGTCTGAAAGGGAAACCGCCCATGGTGGCGATGATCACGCACCTAAGCACGGTCCACGCTACCTGGCAGCAATGTGCCTTGCATCACTTGGCATCGTGTTCGGAGACATCGGCACCAGCCCGCTGTACGCGATCCGCGAATGCTTCCACGGCTCACACTCCGTCGCCATCAACCCGGCGAACGTCTTCGGGGTGCTCTCCCTGGTCTTCTGGTCCCTCAACATCGTCATCACCCTCAAGTACCTCGCCTATGTGATGCGGGCCGACAACCGCGGTGAGGGCGGCGAACTGGCCCTGTCAGCCCTGGCCGCCGAGAAGGAGGACCACCGGCCGCGCCTCAAGCGCATCATCATGATGTTCGGCCTGTTCGGTGCGGCGTTGCTCTATGGCGACGGTATGATCACCCCGGCCATCTCGGTGCTGGGCGCGGTGGAGGGCCTGCAGGTGGCGGCACCCACGCTGTCGCACTACATCGTGCCGATCACCGTCGTGATCCTGATCCTGCTGTTCATGTTCCAGCGGCGCGGGACCGCCGGCGTCGGTGCGGTGTTCGGCCCGGTGTCACTGCTCTGGTTCACTGTGCTGGCAATCCTCGGCATTATGCAGATCGTCCAGCATCCTGCGATCCTCGCAGCCGTCAGCCCGACCTACGCCTTTGCATTCCTGCTGGGCAGCAAGCACCTCGGCTTCGTCGTGATGGGTGCCGTGTTCCTCGTTGTCACCGGCGGTGAGGCGCTGTATGCCGACATGGGGCATTTCGGTGCGAAGCCGATCCGCATGACCTGGTTCTGCGTTGTGCTGCCCGCACTGCTGCTCAACTACTTCGGGCAGGGTGCGCTGCTGCTGGCCAACCCGGCAGCCGTGGAGAATCCGTTCTACAACATGGCCCCCGCCTGGGCCCTGCTGCCGCTCTTGCTGCTGGCAACCTGCGCCACGGTGATCGCCTCGCAGGCCGTGATTTCCGGCGCCTTCTCGATCACGCGCCAGGCCACGATGCTTGGCTACTGGCCGCGCATGCCGATCCAGCACACCTCCGCGCGCGAGATCGGCCAGATCTACGTGCCCTCGGTCAACTGGATCCTGATGTGCGCCACGATCGGGCTGGTGCTGGGCTTCCAGTCATCCACCAACCTGGCTGCCGCATACGGCATCGCTGTTGCCACCACGATGGTCATCACCACGGTCCTGGCCTATTTCGTGGCCCGGCACCGCTGGGGCTGGAGCCGCCTGACGAGTGGCGGCCTGACCCTGCTGCTGCTCAGTGTGGACCTGACCTTCTTCAGCGGCAACGTCGTCAAGATCGGGCAGGGCGGCTGGTTCCCGCTGACGATCGCCGCGATCGTATTCCTGCTGATGACGACCTGGAAGAAGGGCCGCCTGCTGCTGTGGCAGCAGATCCGCGACAACATCGTGCCACTGGAGGAATTCTACAAGCGCATGAAGGCTGACCACAGCCGCCGCGTGCCCGGTACCGCGGTGTTCATGACCAGCAACTCCGAGGGCACACCCCCGGCACTGGTGCACAACTTCCTGCACAACCATGTCGTGCACAAGCAGGTCGTGCTGCTGACGATTGTCACCGAGGAGATGCCCTTCGTGGAGAACGCCCAGCGGGTCACGGTGACGGACCTCGGCAATGGCTTCGTGCGCATGGTGGCAAACTACGGCTTCATGGAGGATCCGGACGTGCAGGCCCTGCTGGGACGCAAGGACACCCCGACCCCGCAGATTGCCAGCGCCACATTCTTCCTCGGCAATGAGATCGTACTGGCGGAGGGCGGGCACGGCATGAGTCGCTGGCGGGCCTGGCTGTTCTCCATCCTCGCCCGCAATGCGGTGCGGCCCACGGCCTTCTTCAACATCCCGAAGGATCGCGTGATGGAAATCAGTTCCCAGGTCACGCTCTGAGTTCTACAGGCAGGCTCATTTCCAGCCACAGGCCCTGGCTCCGGCATTCATCTGTCCGGCTCAGGGATTTGCTATTGGGTGATATAATATTGACTGGGGTTGTCGGAATTGACCGGATCAGCTCCTCATGCGCCTGAGAAGTGGCGAAGCATTTATATGGGTATCCGTAATTCGGGAATTAC
>JAHEFU010000020.1 GCA_024645305.1 Planctomycetales bacterium | reverse complement strand
TCGCTGTCGGCCAGCCCCAGGCCGCCATCCGCCGCCGGATACTTCAGTGCCGTCCGATAAACCTCCGCCAGATCCAGCGTACCCTCGATGTAGCAGCGCACACCGCTGAGCCAGTACGTGTTGCCAGCCGTGTCCTCGAGGATGCTCACACTCCCGCCCGTCAGGTTCACCTGGTAATGCGCGGGCGAGACCTCCATTGTCATCGCAGCGTCGTACCACAGGCGGATCTCGCCGGGCACAAAGCTGCGCCGCCGTGTGCCGGGATTCGTATCCGCGTTGAAGGCCGGGTCGCCACTGCCTGTGTACGTGAATCCGAAAGTGCTGCCGAAGGCCCCGCCGTTGACCAGTGACAACCGCCGCACGCTGATCTCTGCAGTCTCATCCGGGCTGAGGGAGATGTCGCATTCAGTCTCCGCCAGCAGGCAGCTCCAGTCCAGGGCGCGCAGCTGGATCAGCCCTTCGCGGGGGTCCAGCCCGGTCAGCCGGCCCCGGAACAGCACGGCGCTCTCGGCCCCGACGCTGGCTGTCAGTTTCAGCTCGGACAACAGGCGCAGCGGATTGGCAACAGCATCCGGGTCGGCCCAGTCCAGCGCAGCATCCGGTACTTCCGCCCGCAGGCGCGCGGCCCCGGAGGAATCCCACAGCAGGCGGAAGTCCACCAGCGGCAGTTCCTGCCAGGCCAGCTCGTCGCCCAGATCGGAACGGGCCTCCAGTTTCCATGTGACCAGCCGTCCGGGCCGCTTCAGTTCATCAG
This sequence comes from Planctomycetales bacterium, assembly GCA_024645305.1. GTDB lineage: Bacteria > 4484-113 > 4484-113 > 4484-113 > JAFGCY01 > JAHEFU01. Next base: position 20,572 of record JAHEFU010000020.1, on the reverse strand, counting down.
TCGCCGCTGTCGTGAATGCCATTTCGCTTCTCTCCCTCCCTGAAGATGTATATGAAGATATGCAGCACACAGATCACGAAGTCCACGAAGAAGACAATGGACACAAGGTTTCTGGAAATTTCTTTATGCCCTTCGTGTACTTTGTGGTTAGTGCTATTCCGTCCAGGGTCGCGCGGGACTGGCCGGGCTGTAGCTCCCCACGCTGTCAAAGTCGGAGAACGTGCCGTCCTCCGTCACATTGAGCACCAGCAGGTGCGGCAGGCCATTGTCAGCCTGCAGGCCGAGGTCCGCCGCGATGCCCTCCGGCCACGCGCTCGGCACCACGCGCCAGGCCAGGTCACGGCTGATGGCGACGCCCTCCGTGGCCTCGCCCGTGTACGCGCTGAAGATGATCAGCTCACTGCGCTGCACATAGGCCCGCTCCAGCCAGTCCGCCACGCAGAGCCGGATGGCTGCGCTGGCGGAGTTGGCAATGCTCAGCTGGAAGGGCCAGAGCTCCAGTTCCAGCTGCACCGGCCAGGCCTGCTCCCCGCTCTCCAGGCGGTGGACCAGGCCGTGCAGGTCCTCAAGCTGCCTGAAGGGCCGCGAGAACTTCGGTGTCAGTCCGCTGCCGCTGAGCGTCAGGTGGTCGGACTGGGACTGCCAGATGCGGATGCGGGCCCCGCTCACGGATCACCCCCGGGCCACAGGCCCTGCGCACTGTTCTCCTCCAGCAGGCGGCTGGTGACCCGCGCGGCAATCACATCCTCAGCCCCGCTGCGGTAGTCCAGCTCCACGGTGAAAGCGGGACCACGCGGCACGGCCCGGCCGCCGAACAGCCGTGAGGCCGGGTTGAGCGCGAATCCCAGGTCCGTCACCGAGGGGAAATTGACAATCCGCGCCTGCACCTCATTGGCAACCTGCACGGGCTGGCGTTTGCGCAGCAGCCGGTCCGCCAGGATGCCGATGCCCGCGCCCAGCACTCCGCCGAGGATCCCGCCCCCGCCGCTGCCACCGAGGGAACGTGTCAGGCTGCCTGTGATGCTGCGCGTGAGGCCTGCCAGCATGCCGCGCAGGGACTTCTGCAGCTCAGCCATGAAGGGTGCCAGCAGTGTGCGTGTTGATCCGGCCTGGCGCTGCCTCAGCTGGGCGCGCGTCGTGCCACCACTGACAGCGGAGACATTGCGCAGCGGTTCCAGGCCGCGCTGCAGTTCATCCCGCCAGCGGGACAGCTGCCCGCTCAGTTCCCGGGTGGAGCTGCGCGCCTCCTGCAGGCTGCGGGCCAGCTGGCGGATTGCCAGATTCGTTGATTCCCTCTCCATCTCAGTCCTCCCCCGCCGGGTGTGCCCGGTGGAATGTGTCACTCAGTGCATGGCCCCGCAGTTCGATCCCGCGCAGGGCCCGGCGCAGCTCCCGCTCATCCGTGAACGGGGCTGACAGCAGGCGTCGCCGTTCCCCTGCCAGGGCCGCCTGGGCCTCGGCATGGGCGATGTGCAGCAGGCGGCACTGCAGCTCCTCCATTGGCATCCGGCGTATCTCCCGGCCACTGTGTCCGTGTACCCGCAGCTGCAGCTCCAGCTCATGCAGGCTCAGTTTCCGTCCGGCTCCGCCTGCGGCAGCCCCACCGCCTCCGCCTGCGCAGCCTTCCAGAGCCGAGCCAGCGCGCTGGAAAAATCCCGCAGGGCCTGACCTTCAGCGAAATTGAATTCCAGGGCCGCTGTTGCCAGTTCCAGCACGCAGCCGTGTTCCCACTGCGCCAGCTGCTCCCCGGCGATCCCACTGGACAGCGCCGCCAGCTTAAGCACCAGCTGCGGCGCGGCTCCGAGCTGCTCCAGCAGAGCGTCGCCATCCTCCAGGCTGCCTGTCGACAGACCGCTGATCAGCGTGCAGAATTCCTGCCAGAGCAGCTCGAAACCGACCCAGTCCAGGCGTCTGATCTCAAGCTCCCTGCCATTGCCAAGCCGCAGCCTGCGTGTTCCCGGCATTGCCAGCACACTGCGGCTGGCCTGCTGCATGTTCTCCACTTCCTGCTTCCTTCTCCTGCTCATGTCCCCTCCTATTAATCAGGTTGCAGGTTGCTGGTTGCCGTTTGCTGTGGAGGCCGGGCTGTCAGCCTGTCGCAGATCCAGAACATTGCCTGCTGCTTCCTGTGCAGTCCAGGTTGTTGGACTGGCATGAATCCAGATTCTGGCTTGCAGTGCAGTTCCCTCACTCCGCTCGATCCATTGATTCGCTGCAATCTGGTCCTCGACGCTCTGCGGCAACCTGCACCCTGCAACCGTTAACCAGCAACCAGCACCCTGCAACCAGTAAGCTGTCTCATGCCGGCACCCCCGGCCCGAACTGCTCCAGCACGCCGAAGGCGGTACGCAGCAGGCCGACATTGCCCTGTGCCGGGTCGTACATGCAGTCCCAGTCAAGGGCTACGCCCTCTCCGAGCTGTTCCTCGCTGAAGCTGATTCCCGCGCCCGGCAGCACGGTGCTGACCCGGCTGAATTCGAATTCCAGGCCGGTCTCCATCCAGCTGGCTGGATCCCCGCCATCGGTGGCCAGTTGCTGCAGCAGCACACGGTGGTAGCGTTCACTGGCCGTCGGTGCGCCCAGGCTGATCTGACTGGTTGCCTGGCGCCGCACGCTGGCAACCAGTACCAGCGGCTGGCCCTCAGCGATGCCACTGCCTGCGGCCCGACGGATCAGGCCGTGCTCGCTGTCAATCTCATAGTCCAGCGGAGAGTTGTATGTCACGAGGCCGTCATAGGACCTGACAACTGGTGGCGGGCTGGCCTCCAGAGCCCAGGGACGCAGCAGTTCCGTCCAGTCCGTGGCATGCAGGCGCAGCACTTCACTGTACTGCTCAACTCCCGCCGGACTCGACGCCTGGACCGCCCCCGGCCCGGCCAGCAGCCCCAGGGCCAGCGGTGAGGCCTGTTCCAGCAGGCGGAAGCTCAGGGAGTAGCGCAGCGCGCGGCAGAACTGGGCCACGGGCTGCAGGGTGCCGCGCTGGCTGCCCAGCCGGTCCAGCTTCTCGCTCTCCACGCTGAATTCCGCATCCGCCACACGACCCAGCGGCTGCCAGGCACCGTTGCCATTGTCAGCCAGCGGGTCGTGGATGGACAGCCGTGCCCCGCCGATCGTGTGGAAGGGATGGTAGCTGTAGTTGGAAGCCGTCATGCCGGCACCTCCTGTGCATTGTCAGCGAGCAGGGTCATGCCCAGCCGCGAGATACTGCTGGCCAGCAGGGGGCCGCCCGGCAGCTCCCGGGGCCGCGGATAGCGCGTCTCCAGCCAGCGGATGCTGCGCAGTTCCGGCTGCTCCAGGCAGAAGCGGCTGAGCCGCGCCTGCAGGCTGGTGGTCAGTCCACTGAGCTGCTCCGCCAGCTGGGCGGGGCGGGCTCCCGCCGTGATGATGCGCAGCTCGATCTCCTGTTCCGCGATGGGGTACTGTCCGCCGCTTCGCAGCAGGCGCAGCACCGCCGCCGGATGTGCCGTGGGTTCTCGTCCGTCCGAACGCACCTCACGCAGTCCCAGCCCACCCGCCTCCTGCTGCAGCCAGGCCGCCAGCCGGCCTGTGATTGGCATTGCCATATCCATCACCTCCTAGAATCCACTGAGTTTCCCGCCGGCGAGGATCCGCTCCACGTCCTGCGTGGAGGACCAGCCGCTGTGCTGTGGCTGGCCGGGGTCCGCCCCCAGCCGGGCCGTGCCCCCCGCCACTTCCGCGAGGAAGCTGACGACGGCCTCCCGCGAGGCGCTCAGCGGGTTCTGGCTGTCGTCCACATAGCGCCGCCGGTAGAGGAAGTACAGCGCCAGCGTGGCGTTGATGCGTTCCAGGGAGGACTCCACCTGCGGGTCCGCCAGATCCACCCTGCCTGTCAGGTAACTGTCAATCAGGCTGCCGCCGTCGCCGATGGCCTGCTGGATGATGTCACGCGTCAGGGCGTCGTCAATGTCCGGCAGCGGGTTGACGTCATCCGCCAGCCCGGCCAGCACCTGCGGGTCCAGGCGCTTTTCCAGGTCTTCAATGCTCGTGTAGACCGCCATGCCCGCCTCCTACACCGAACCATCGCTGCCGACGGCCATCTGCCACAGGCCGTAGCCCGCCCCGCAGCGGCTGCGCACGCCGAAGCGGTAGGCATCGCTGGCGAACACGTATTCGTCATCGGGGCGCGTGACCGCGCTGAACTCCGGGCGGATACGCCACTGGAACAGCAGCGGGCGCACCGGGTACTGCGTGGCCAGCACGTACCAGTGGTCCGCCGTCACCCAGGGGCTGACCTGCAGGTTGAGCATCCCACTGAGCGAATTGCCGTCCGGCTTCTCGACGTCCGTGCCCCCGCTGACGACGATCCCCGTACTGTTGAGCAGCTCGCGGGCCGTGAAGTAGTTGTCAGGTCCGACGAGCAGGGTGTCCGGCAGCAGGCCGAAGGGCTTACCCTGGTCGTCACGGAAGAGCATCATGGTCTCCACCGCCAGCCTGAGGCTGGTGGCATCGAGCTTATCCGCCAGCTTGTTGCTCTGCGGGCTGCTCTCCCCCTGCTCATGGTCATCCGCGAAGAAGGGCTTGCCGTCGTAGCAGCTCTCGCTGAAGCCGCTGTCCAGCAGTCCCAGCACCAGCTCATCGGGATGCGCCGCGGCGCGCAGGGCCAGTTCCTCGATGCGCGGCTTCAGCTGCGCCAGGCGGTCATCCTCGAAGGTTTCGCGGTCCACCTCGATCGAGGACTCGAAGCGCCGGTTGGCGATTTCATAGTCGTTCGTGCGCAGGGCACCGGGTACGCGCTCATCGGTCCATTCGCGCATTCCCGGGACCGCCCCGAGCCAGTTCCAGCTCTCGCGGGCATTACTGCTGTCAACCACCGTGGCGAGCTTGGCGTACAGCGGGTCCGCCGTGCTGAAGCTGCGCTCGAACAGGGCCCGGAAGCCAGTGAAACTGGCCTCCAGGAAGTCACGTGTTACAAGTCTTGCCATTGTGTCCCCTCCTAGTGCAGGTCAATGCGCAGCCAGACGTCGCTGCCGTCGAAACCCTCGAGCCGGCCCGCCTGGATGTCATTCGTGACCGTTGCCACCACGGCCACGGTCTGGTCGTCAACCACGTACAGCGGCTGGCCGAGATCGGCCTGCGTGATGCTGCCGCCGCGCGCGAAGCTGAACACGCCGCGCGCCATCACGCGCACGCTGATGTCCCCGTCGCTGCCCGCCGAATTGTCAGCATCCTCAATCGCCACGCCGATGAAGGTCTGGCCCGCGGTGTCGCTGCCGGGCACGGCGAAGCCTGTGCTGTCAGCACAGACCAGGCCGCCCTTGAAGACCTGCGCGGCCCCCTTCAGCCTGTGCGCGGTGACCGTCCCCTCACGGTGCCGCGTGTACCTGCTCTCTGTCAGTGCAGTCATCTCTCCCTCCTAGGCAGTCCGCGCATCGCGGATCTGCGCATATTCCGTGTCCGTCAGCCCGAGACTGCCGGCGATTTCCTGCTCGAAGGCACTGAGGGCCATTGCGGCCTCCGTTCCCCCGGCCAGTTCGTTGTCAAGCTGCAGCGGCGGCAGGCTGCGCAACAGCTGCGCCAGGCAGTCGGTCTGGCTCAGCTCAGTGCCGTCCGCCAGGCAGACGGGGCTGTCCCTGCCCCCGCTGTGCATGGCCAACAGCAGTTCGCGCAGGCCGCATTGCTCCATGCCCGGGCTGAGGCGGCCCTCTGAGCGCAGTTGCCCCAGCAGTTCATCCACCTGCCCGGCCCGCTGCTGCTGCAGGTTCTCCAGTTCAGCACTGAGACGGCGGTTCTGTGCACCGAGGCGGCTCAGTTCCGTGCCCTCAGCTGCCGTGTTGTCAGCATCCATTTCTCCCTCCATGAATACATTGATCAGACCGCTGCCGGCATCCGCTGCCAGCACCGGTTCGGGCAGGGCCGGCAGGCCGCGCACCGCCGGGGCCCGCGCCCCGAGGAATGCCAGGCCACGCAGGTATGGTCCGCGCCCGTCCAGCTCCCGCCAGACCTCCGCCGAGCGGGCAGGCCAGCGTCCCTCAGCCAGCTGCGTTGCCAGCCACTGAGGCAGCCCGGCGATGTCCGCCCAGAGGTGTCCGCGGGCAAAGCGCAGCGCCGTGATCCGCCCGAGTGCCGGTCCGCTGTCACTGTGGTCCAGGTTGACCGTTGCCAGGTGGTACTGCGGGTCGTAGTTCGCCGCGATTTCCCTGAGCTGCTGCTCGCTGAACCGCACCGGCCGGCCCTGCATGTCGCGGTAGCTGCCCGGCCGCAGGATCGCCACGTCGCGCAGCATCAGCTCCGTTGAGTCGTCCGTCGTCGCCATCGTCACTTCACACCTCCCAGTTGTTTGCCGCCCTCCGGCAGGCTGCGCCCATAGCGCGCACAGAGCACGGCCGGATCCTGCGCAATGCCCTGGGCTGCGAGGAAGGCATCGATCTCCAGCTCGAGCCGCGGGTCGCGGTCCAGCGGGGGCTCCAGCTCCAGGCGCGGCAGGCGATCCAGGGCCTGCGGCCGGTTGAGTTCCACAATCCAGCGCAGCAGTGTCGAGTTGACAATCCCCGCCAGGGCCTGCGCATCACTGCGGATGATGTCCGCCCGCACGTTCTCATGCACCTGCCCCAGGGCGTAGCTGCCGCGCCCGCCGTCGCTCTGTGTCGTCAGGGTCTGGCCCAGCAGGGCCTTGCTCATCTCGCGGTTGCAGAACTCCACCAGCTCGAGGTAGGTCTCCACGCTGCCGCTGCGCGCCCCCTCCAGCAGCGACAGCTCCACGCCTTCGGGCAGTACGATCCCGGTCTCCTGCTGCAGGCTGCCCACGATGCGCCTGAACTGCTGGCGTTCCTCAGTCCCGGCCGCCGGCGGATGGTGCAGCACGGTGGTCGGGCTGCCGAACTTCTCGCAGTACATCACCCAGAAGCGCAGCACCTGTCGCTTGAACCAGGAGAGCCACCACACGCAGCGCAGGGCCGGCAGGCCGTAGGGGTTCTCATGGCGGCCGTAGGGTGCGAACACGATGAAGCGCCGTGGCGGCAGGGCGATGCCGCGCAGCGGTTCCTCACGGGTCAGCAGGCGCAGTGAGCCGTCCGTGCCGAAGATGAAGCGCCGCGGATGCCGGGAGCGGATCGCGCAGGGCAGCAGGAATTCCCCGCTGAGGCCAGCACTGTCAACGCGCTGCCGGCGCCAGAGGACTTCGCTGATGCTGATGCCGTAGGGCACGCCGTCCAGCAGCTCGGAAAGCGCGTTGTCAATCCCGCCCGGTCCGTCCAGGCAGCCGCCCTCCTCCACCAACCGCCCGCACAGCGCAGCCGCCTGCCGCGCCGGTTCACTCCCATCCGCCGCCACGATGCGCCGCCGCCAGCCGAGCACCGCGGCCCTGCGCTGCGTGACCAGCGATGCCAGGTGCGCATCCTTGTCCAGTGCCTCCTCGAACAGGCCCCAGGGCCAGCCATAGGCCGCGGCAGGCTGCTTCGTGGCCAGCAGCGGATCGCGGTTGGGCCTGACGCCCAGCCAGCCAGCCAGCGGTTCATGCAGGTCGCTGGCAATCCCGGCGATCTCCCGGCCCTCCCTGGCCGCGCTCTGCCCCTCACGCCGCCCGGGCGCCTTCTTCCTCCGTGCAAACAGCATCAGTCCCTCCTAGAATCCACTCAGCCAGCTGCCGGCTTCAGCATCAGCATCCACTCCCGCAGCCGTTGCCAGACTGGCCAGCATCCTCCGCCGGCCACTCGTACGCGGCAGTTCAGCACTGCCTCCCGCCGCCAGCGGTGCGACCTCCATCGCCCGGGCCAGGGCATCGAGCTGGTCGTCATGCGCCCCCGCCGGGTAGTGCAGCGCTTCCTCGAGGAAGTCCGCCAGCCAAGGAGCAGTGTCCGGCAGGGCCAGTCGCCCGCGCTGGACCTGTGCCGCCATCACCCCGATGCGCAGCTCCTTGCGGGAATGCGCCGGCAGGGGCACAGCCGGCAGCCCGCGCTCCAGTGCGGACTGTGACAGGGCCGCCTGGTAGGCCGTGTTCTCGATGCCGATCAGCTGCGGCCGCCAGCGGCGGTTGAGCTCGCTGAGAAGCTCCAGCTGTTCCGCGAAGCGCAGCCGGCCCCGTCGCAGCTCCAGCAGGAACAGGCGTTCCCCTGCGTCGTCAGTCCCCAGCACGGCGGCCACGAACCAGTCATGGGCCGGGCCCTGCCCGATGGCCGGATCCACCCCGACCGTGATGCGCAGGCGGGCGTTGCCGAGGAATACCCCGTCCGGCCTGATGGCAACGCCGCCCGCACCGTATCTTGCGAAATCCCCCTCCCTGAAGACCTGGCGCGCCAGGCTGACCGGACGGTTCATGTATTCCTGGCTGAAGGCCGCCGGGCCGATTTCACTGCGGCGCTGCTCCAGCCGCTCGACTGTCCAGCGCTGGGGCCACAACGGGCTGCCGTTGTCATCCAGCGCAGCGAGCTTCAGGGACCGCCACTGCGCCAGGCCACCCCCGGCTATGCGCCTGAGCAGGCGGGCCAGGGCGGAGTCATGGTGCAGCAGCGTGCCCAGCCAGACCAGGCTGCCGCGCTCGATGTCCAGCGCATTGATCAGGGCGTGGTCGAGCCAGTGGCTGAGGCGGTCGCGCTGCTCGGGGCTGCGCACCATGTCGTCATCCTCCGGGTCGTCCAGTACCACGAGGTCCAGCCGGCTGCCGTTTGACAACTGCCCGCGTACCCGTCCCAGGGCGCCGATGGTGGCGACACGCTGCCCCGCAGCGAGGATCAGCTGGCTGTCATTCCAGCTGACCTTCGTGCCGCGGGCATCCAGTGCCGGGGCAATGCGCTCCCCGAAGAGGAACAGCAGCAGGGGATTGCCCTCCAGCTCCGCGGTGATCATGCGCAGGCGGGCCTGGGCCTCCTCGCGGTTGGCGCAGACGATCAGGATGTTGCGCTTGTCCCCGCAGCACAGCTGATGCAGCACCAGGCCAAGCGTACCCAGGGTGGTCTTGGCATGTTCCCGCGGCAGGGCCCCGGCCAGCCGCGCACCGGGCCGCATCGTTGCCAGCAGCCGCCGCGCCAGCCGGTGCTGGAAGCGCCCGAAGGGCCGGCCCAGCAGATGCGGCAGGCAGACTGCGCAGAACTGCAGCAGGTCGTTGCCAAACTGCGCAGCCAGCAGTCCGCGGCAATCCGCGAACCTGTCCGCCAGCTGTGCGAGCCTGCCGACGGCAGGTGATGTGGTATCCGTCAGGCAAGCCAAGGCGGACCCTCCTGCTGTGCGGGTGCAGCTTCCGGTTTTGTGGCAGAGGCTGAGGCGTCCAGCAGTTCGCGGCTGCCTTCAAGGCGCTCCAGCAGGAGCTCCAGGCGCTGCAGGAGCCGCAGGGAATCCTCCGCCAGGCTGGCCCGTTCCGGATCAGCGCCGGCCGCATTTTCCGGCTGGACCTTTTCCAGCAGGCGACCGATGGTGTTCAGGCTGGCCAGGTCAGTGCAATTGTCCAGCTGGGCCATCAGCTTCTGGCGGAAAACCGTGTGCAGCCGCCGCGGACTGGCCAGCTGTTCCTCGCTCAGGCTGAATCGCAGGCGCCGGATTGCCGGACTGCCACTCAATGGCCGCAGCTGCCGGGCCGTGAAGCCCGTGGCATTGAACCAGCCGATTGCCGGTGCCTGGCGCAGGGCCAGCAGCATGCGCAGGCTGCAGTCGGTGTGGTCGCCCTGCTGCAGATCCTCCAGTTCCGGCGTCGCCGGGCGATCGGACAGTGGATCCGCCGCCGGGGTGTCCCCCTTTGCGGACTGGGAATCCGCTCCGGCCGTGGCAGCTTCCGCTGTCTTGTCAGGCATGGCTTCCTGGAATGGGATTGCGTGGAAACTGCCCGGGCTTCCCTCTGGTGATGCATTGCCGCTGTTCAGTGTTTCCATCCCTCAGGACCCCTGCTTTTCCATGTTGAGCTGCACCCGGCGCGAATCCGGGCGCAGGCTGTCGAAGATTTCCAGCGGTTGCAGCTCGCAGCCCAGTTCCATGCTCAGGGCCCGGCAGATCCGCTGGGCCAGGCGGCTGGATGGCGGGTAGTAGCCGTTCTCAAGGTGGGCGATACTGGCCCGGGCGACCCTCGCCCGGTTGGCCAGCTGCTGCTGGGTGAGATTCGCGCAGAGTCTCCATTGCCTCAGTTTCATATACTCTCCCCGTCCGCCGGGCGGACTATACATATATTATGTTGTTTTATTTTCCACTTGACGCATGAATATTTATTCATGCCTCGTATGTTGCAGATTTTACCAGAATTGCCGGATTAGTCAAGCAATAAGGCATTGTTTAACATTTACTTGCCACTCAAAGACAAATATGGTAAACTCCTGACATGTCCGAGAGAGCCAGCATCCGGCAGAGAGCCGGGCTGTACTTACGATTCCTGAGAATGAAAGCGGGCCTGGAGCAGTCTGCGATCGCCATGCGCCTCAAAGTCAGCCAGCCCACGGTCTCCCGCCTGGAAAAGGGCCTCGGCTCACCCGAGCCGGGGCACCTTGCCGGCTGGCTGGGGGCCTGCGCTGAACAGGGTGCCCATCTGAGCCTGAGCCGGGCGCGGGCCGTACTCGAGCTGCTGCAGGACATCTTCGTGCACGATGTAAGCGCGGATTTCTGCAGCCGGGAGATAGACCGCCTGCTGGTCAGCCTGGTGCTTGAGCAGACCGGCGCCTCACCGGAGGTGCCCTGTTTCGCGGACATCGCCGCCGGAGAGGGGGAATCCCAGGAGGCGCGTTTCGCGCCGCGCAGCTACATCGAGGTACCCTCCAGCATCATCGCGCGGGATCCCCAGGCCTTTGCCCTGCGCATAGTCGGGGACAGCATGCAGCCACTCCTGATGGAGGGGGACATCGTGGTGGTCAGCCCCGGGGCGGGACTGATCGAGGCTTGCATCGTGGCGGCTTATGTGGAACCGGACGGTGATGTGGTGAAGCGTTACTTCCCCTGCCGCGCGGCGGATTGCGAAGCCCGGCTGCGCTCCGCCAACCCGGCCTATGCCGACATCCTGCTCGGTGGCAGCGAGGGCCGCAGCGGCCGCATCTGGGGTCGGGTGCTGCTCTGCCAGCGCGAGCTGTAGGGGAATTCGCAGGAGCGGGGCCTGCCAGCTCGCGGCGGGAATCCGTCCGATACTGTATTATCAACAGGTACAGCCATGCCGCCGGTGGCATGGCGGGAGAGAACTGATGAAACATTTCGCGGCAAGGACGACGCTCCTGGCACTGGTGCTGGTCATCAGCCTGGGCTTCTCCTGCAACAAATCCACTCAGTCCGGTGGCACGGCTACGAGCGGCAGCTCCGGCACGACTGCCGCCGGAGGCCAGACCACAGGTGGCGACACCACGCAGCTGGCCGCCAACCCGGCGACTGAGTTCAGCTTCAAGACGACCAGTGGTTCCACGGAGAGCCTGTCCAAGTACCTGGGCAAGCCCCTCGTGGTCAACTTCTGGGCCGATTGGTGAGGACCCTGCAAGCAGGAGTTTCCTGCTCTCCAGAAATCCTACACCGAGCATAATGGAGCCTTTGAACTGCTGGCGGTGGCCGCCCCCTCTGCCCAGGATCCCGAGGGATTCTGGCAGGCCAACGGCTACAGCTTCCCGATGGTCCACGATGTGGACGGCGGGCCTAAGTTCAACGTGGAAGGCATCCCGACCACACTGTTCATTGATGCCAAGGGCAACCTGGTGGACAAGCAGGTCGGCGGGATGGACCAGGCCACTTTTGAAAGCAAGCTTTCGCAGATCCTCAGGTAGCCCGGCGAACAGTCCAGAACACCATGCGTCCCTCTAAGCAGGGCGCGGCTTTGTGCGCCTGATATCATCTGAACCTGAAAACTTCCGGAGTGGAACGAGCATGAAGGCAATCAACCTGACGATCACACTGCTGAGTGCAGCCCTGCTTATCGGGCTGGCAGCCTGCAACAAGCCCCCCGCCGATGAACCCGGCAGCACCGCTTCCGCCGGAGCGGCGGATGTCCAGGCTGAGGGAGAACATGCCGGCGGATCCGTGGCCCTGCCTCCGCTGGATGCAGTGGAACAGCCTTGCACCGCCGAGGCCGGCACGGAAACCGACGGCGCTGCTTCCGCCCGGCGGTTCGCCGACTTCAAAATGCGCCACGCCTCCGGCGAGGTCAAGCCGATCAGCGAATTCTATGGCAAGCCACTCGTGGTCAACTTCTGGGGCGACTGGTGCGGACCATGCATTGAGGAACTGCCGGCGATGGACGCGATCTACCGCGAGCGCAAGTCTGAATTCGAGATGATCGCCGTCTCCGTGGACAGCAAGGCCGCCGAGGATTTCTGGAAGCAGAACTCCTATGAGATCCCGATGTACCACGACGTGGACGGCCGCAGCCTGCTGGGCCTCTCAGCCATTCCGACGACCTTCTTCATCGACAGGGACGGCGGTGTGGTCGGCTTCATCTCCGGCTCCATGAGCCGCGAGGACTTCGAGATCCACCTGGCAACCATTCTGTAGCAGGCGGGGCTGCTCAGGCGGCGTCAGCCGCTGCATTCTCTTCCGCTTCCCGCATGCTGGCTTCACCCGCGATGCTGAAACTCTCCAGCAGGGGCTTACCGAAGTCCTTCACGCGGGTGTCTTCCTTCGTCATCGGGTCGAGATAGTAGAAGCTCAGGGTGTAGATGTCGGAACCCAGGTAGGTGCAGAAGATCGAGTAGTAGATCCGTCCACCGTTGGCATCCGAGTGGTCATCAATCTCGATCAGGTTCCAGGTATGGCTGCCCAGCTGGCTGCGTAGCCGGCGCGGGTCGCCCTCCATCTTGGGCCGGGGCGGGTTCAGGACGGAGTAGCTGTCCTCGGAATTGAGCCAGTTGGATAGCAGGGTGTCACAGAAGATGTCGTAGGCCTCCTGGCCCAGGTCACCTTCAAAGCTGTCAACCCGGCACTGGATCAGCACGATCGGATCGTCCTCATTGCCGAACCAGTTGAAGATCACCTGCTCCTCTTCATCCCAGTCTTCGCTGGCCGGGGTGTAGAGGGTGCCATGCGTCGGCAGGTCGAGGCTGAAACTGCCGAAGCTCCTGCTTGCATACTCCACTGCGACACCGGGCGTGGCCTGCTCGGGAGCGGCCTCCGGGCTATCATCCTGGGCATGGGCGGCGAAGGGCAGCGCCAGGGCCAACAGCAGGGCGAGAATTAGCTTATGCATCAGTTTTCCTTTCAGGCGGGCGGTTCCCGCGGGTGGTCCAGTGGACGCGATGATTGTAACTTACAGTCAGGAATCGGACATGCTGCGGCATCTCTTAAGATGCTTCATCATTATCCGTCAGTCCAGCCCGTCCCATGCAGATGCGCCGGGGTGATTTTCCGTTCAGACGGGGGGATCCGGGTTCCGGGACCGGGGTCCGGGATGAGGGATGTGGGGAGGTCAGACTCTGGTCTGACTATACATTTCAGGGATCCGGCCGCAGCTCCAGCACAGCAGGGCACAGCGGCTGGCCACGCCCCAGGTGACCTGCTCGGTGATGCGGCAGCGCGGGTCCAGGAAGGCCGTCTCGCTGATCTCGATCCCACGGTTCACGGGGCCGGGGTGCATGATGATCGCAGAGGCGGGCAGCTTCTTCAGGCGATGCCCGAACAGGCCATACAGCTTGGAGTATTCGTCGGAATTCGTCAGGTAGCCGCCGTCCATGCGCTCGCGCTGCATGCGCAGCATCATCACGGCGTCCACGTCCGGCAGCACGCGATCGATGTCGGTGTCCCAGCTGACACTGCCGTAGCCCGTGGCATCCTCCGCCCAGTATTCGGGCCGCAGGCCCTCCCAGCCGTCGGGCATCAGCTGCGGCGGGGCCACGAGCACCGTGTCCATCCCGAGGCTGGACCAGAGCTGCAGGTTGCTGCGCATCACCCGGCTGTGGCGCAGGTCGCCGACGATGGCCACGCGTTTGCCCCGTTCCAGCAGGCCACTGCGCCTGAGGGTCAGGGCATCCAGCAGGGCCTGGGTCGGGTGCTGGCCGAGCCCGCTGCCGGCGTTCAGCAGGCCGCGCTCGAAATAGTTTGCGAAGATCTGGATCCCGTCCGCACTGGCATGGCGCAGCACCACCACGTTATGGTCCATGGCGTTCAGGGTCAGCGCGGTGTCCTTCAGGCTTTCGCCCTTCTCGGAGCTGCTGCCGCTGCTGCCCATGTTGATGGTGTCGGAGCCGAGCATCTTGCCGGCAACCTCGAAGGAGGCGCGGGTGCGCGTCGAGGCTTCATGGAAGAGCAGGATGCAGGAGGTGCCGCGCAGGGTGTCCAGCTTGAAGCCGCCCTCCTCCACCTGGGGCATGAACCATTCGGAGAGGTCCAGCAGCGTGTGGAGGTCGTCTGTGGACAGGTCGGTGATGGATACCAGCTTGCGATAGCTCACGGGAATATTGTACTGGAGCGCAGGCCTGCGGCCTGCCAGTGTAAGAAGTAAAAGAAGTAGGGGAAGTTAAAGAAGGTGGGAAAAAGGGGTCAGTTCAGGAATTTGAAGACATTGCAGGAAGATTGATACTTCCTACTTCTTTCACTTCCCCCACTTCTTCCACTTCTTCCACTTCTTCTACTTCTTCTACTTCTTCTTCAGCGCGTCAACGCCCACCGAGACGAGCAGGATCATTCCCAGGCCCACGGCCAGGATCCTCGTCGGTCAACACATGATGTTGTTCTGGAACCATTCAATCATCGCAACTGGTATACCCCGCTCCGGCCTGGGCTCGTTTAAGTGAGGAGATAAGGAGTGTGGTCCTGGGAGCCACAGGGCTCTGTCAGACTATGTCCGGCGCCCAGGCTATCCACAGGAGTTGTCCGGCCCGGCAGGCGGGCCTTCTCTCTCATCACTCCGGGCTCCCTGCTTTCACTCGACTCCTCACTCCAAACTCCCCACACCTCACTTCTTCTGCGCTATCATCTTCCCATGAGCCTGTCCATCGACGAACTGATCAAGAGCGGCCAGCATGTGATCATTGCCATTTCCGGCACGACCATGCATGGCATCATCAGAAGCAACATTGACGGATTCCTGATGGTCGATGTGGACAGCCAGGGCCCGCGCCTCGTGAACCTCAGCCAGGTCGAGCAGATCATCCCGAAGGGATGAAGACAGTGGAAGAAGTTGAAGAAGTAAAGAAATCAGCCGAGAGCTGTTCTTTGCATTGATGTAAAATTCCCTCCGCTTCCCGCTATCTCTCTTCATTTCAACTTCCCTGACTTCTTCAACTTCTTGAACTTCCCCTGACTTCTTCTACTTCCCCCACTTCTTCCACTACTTCTATAATGTCTCCATGGCCGTGCTGCCCCCCGGAGTGCATGAGGACTATCCCGCAGACCGGGAGAATCTCACGCCGCTCTTCCGCCAGTACCTCGCCATCAAGGACGGCCAGCCCCAGGGCATCCTGTTCTACCGCCTCGGGGACTTCTACGAAATGTTCGGCCCCGATGCCGTGCGCGCCGCGGAGATCCTCGGCCTGACCCTGACTGCCCGCAATGCCTCCAAGGACTACCGGGTGGCCATGGCCGGCGTGCCCTACCACGCCAGCGTGAAGTACATCCGGCGCCTCGTTGACAACGGCGAGGTCGTGGCGATCTGCGAGCAGACCCAGGACCCGGCGGAGGCCCGGGGGCTCGTGGAGCGGGCGGTGACCAGGGTGATCACCGCGGGGACCCTCGTGGAGGATGAGTACCTCTCGGAGGACAGTGACAACTACCTCGTGGTGCTGCTCAGGCGCGGGAACCGCATCGGTGTGGCTGTGCTGGACAGCGCCACGGGCAGCGTGGAACTGCATGAACTTGACAACGATGAACGCTCGCTGCGCATGGCGGTGGAGCTGGTGCTGCGGCTCAGGCCCTCGGAGCTGCTGCTGCAGGAGGAACTGATTGCCGACGGCGCGCTGACAACACAGCTGCGCGGCGGCGGCGGCGGCTCCACGGGGCCGGCGATCCAGCGCTGCCCGGAACTGCCGGGCGATGCCGATGTGAACTACTTCGTGGAGCATCTGTTCAGCGCCAGCTCACTGAAGGCCTACGGCCTGGCCGGGCAGCCGGCCGCCTGCACCGCGCTGTACGCGCTCGTGCGCTACCTGCGCGAAACCTACCGCAGTGAGGACCTGCGGCTCCGGCCGCGTTTCGTCCCGCTGGGCCACAGCCTGCACCTTGACGCCCGCACGGCTGAGCACCTGGACCTGCTGGGGCATGCCGGCACTCCCGGCGAACAGGCCTCGGGCGGGATCTACGGCCTGCTGAACCACTGCCGTACGAGTGCCGGCCGCCGTGAGCTGAAGCGCCGCCTGTTGTCACCCTATGCCGTGGCGGCACAGATCACGGCCTCGCATGACAGCATCGACTGCCTGCAGGACAACCCGGCGCTGGCCGGCGAGCTGGAGCAGCGCCTCTCGCTCGTGGTTGACATCGAACGCATCGTGCAGCGCGCGAGCCTCGGTCGCAGCAACCCGCGGGAACTGCGTGCCCTGGCGGACAGCCTGCCGGCCCTGGAGGGCCTGAGCATCCTGCTTGCCGGCAGCGAGGATGGCCTGCTGGAAAGGCTCGGGGAACTGATCGGTGAATTCGGTGAGCTGCACGGCTACCTGGACACGATGCTCAGCGAGGAACCGCCGGTGAAACTCTCCGATGGCAACGTGATCCGCCCCGGCAGTGATGAGCGCGTGGATGAACTGCGCAGCCTGCACAGCGGCGGGGAGCAGTGGTTCGCGGACTATGAGGAGGAACAGCGCCGGCGCACCGGGATCCGCACGCTGAAGGTCAAGCAGACGGGGGCCTTCGGCTACTTCATCGAGGTCAGCAAGGCCAACCTGGCACTGGTGCCGGAGGATTACACGCGACGCCAGACCCTTGTCAACGCGGAACGCTTCGTGACTGAGGAGCTGGGCCAGCGCGAAAGCGCGGTGCGCGGAGCCCAGGGCAGGCTGGAGGCCCGCGAGCGCGAACTGTATGAGGAGATCCTCGCCGCCCTGCTGGCCGAGGCCGAGCGCCTGGCCCTGGCCGCCCGGGCTTCCGCATCACTGGATGTGCAGCTGGCCATGGCCACGGCCTCGCGGCGCCTGAAATGGGTCCGCCCCACCCTGGCGGACTCGGCGGAGGAGCAGCGCCTGGAGCTGGAGGGCGCGCGGCACCCGCTGGTGGAGCAGCTCACCGGCGAGCGCTACTACACGAAGAACGATGCCTGGCTGGACAGCACGGAGCAGCAGATCATGCTGATCACCGGGCCGAACATGGGCGGCAAGAGCACCTACATGCGCATGCTGGCAACGATCTGCGTGCTCGGGCAGTGCGGCTGCCATGTCCCTGCGAACCGGGCGCTGTTGCCGGTGCTGGCCCGGATCCACACGCGGGTGGGGGCCCAGGATGCCCAGGCCAGCGGGCAGAGCACCTTCATGGTGGAAATGCTGGAGACGGCGGAGATCCTCAACACGGCGGGCCCGAGGAGCCTGGTGCTGCTGGACGAGGTGGGGCGCGGGACATCCACCTACGACGGCATCAGCATTGCCAAGGCCGTGCTGGAACACCTGCACGAAATGCCCGAGCGCCCGCTGACCCTGTTCGCCACGCACTTCTTCGAACTGACGGACCTCGAGCTCGTGCTGCCGCGCCTGAAGAACTTCCAGGTGCTGGTGCAGCGTGAGGGGGAGAGCTTCGTGTTCCTGCACAAGGTGGCGGCGGGGGCGGCCAGTGACAGCTTCGGGATCGAGGTGGCCTCACTGGCCGGACTGCCCGAGGGCGTTGTCAGGCGGGCCCGGGCGATCCTCGGCGAACTGGAGGAAACGCGCCGCGAATCGCGCGAACGCGCCCGGAAAGCGCTGCAGCTGGGACTGTTCGGGAAGGAGTAGGCTGCGGGCTGTAGTGTGTAGGGAAGTGACAAGCATGAAGTTACCGGTTCGAACAGATTGGTCCTGGCATGGAAATTGACAAGCACATCCGGGGCCGGGCCCGCAAGCGCAGGGGTTCCAGGCCGGCAAGGTTGCTGCGATGGCTGCTGGCAAACCTCATGGTGCTTGCATGCCTGCTGCTGGCGGCATATTCCGTTGCGTCCCTGTTCCTGTTGCCACGTCTTGAGGAAATGCTCAGCCAGGCCGTGCGCCGGGAACTTGAACTGCCGAATTCAGCCACTGTTGATGTGCGGCTCGGCAGCCTCAGGCAGACCCTGTCCGGATTCCTGCCGGAATTCCACGTTGTCAGTCCCAGCGCGGTGCTGGATGAGATCCCCTTCCAGGGCCTGCACTTCGATGCCAGTGGAGTGGACTTCAACATGCGGCGCATCCTCAGGGGTGACAAGGCCCAGATCACGGCCGTCGGATCCGCCGAACTGAAGCTGCGGATGTCAGCCGACGAACTGGCAGCGCGCCTGGTGCCGATGCTGGAGGAGGAAGGCATCAGCAATGTCAGGGTGGAATTTGACAATGACTCGATCAGGGTCAGCGGCAGCCAGGACAAGAGCATGGCTGCCGTGGGGAAGTTCTTTGTCACTGAGGACAGGCGGGTCGGCTTTGCACTGACGGATTTCCGCTTCAGCACATATAACATCACCGTGTCCGACCTTTCCCTGGTGCTTGACGATTTCCTGCCCGCACTGGACCTCGGTGGGATGATGGCAAGGGTGCTGATTGACGACCTCAGGACGAGCAGCGACCACATCGAGATAACTGCACATTCGGAGTCAATGGGTCCCGGCGACGCTGACAGGGAAGTAATGGAGGTCTTCTAGGCTGGCAGCAGACCTACAGCACGTCAATTGCATTGCGCGGAATTGCGCCCTCCGGCAGTTGCACGGCATGCGCCTCCACATGCAGCCGCCCAGCGCGGAAGACAAGCCCGTCAATCACTACCCTGGCGAAGCTTCCACCCAGATTGAGCGGGGGTAATTCCTGCCTGAAATCCAGCTTCAGGCTGGATACACCGAGATTGAGTGGCCCGCTTTCGAGCTCAGTGATCTGCAGACCGATCGCGCTTTCATCCAGCACCTGGAACCTGGCCTTGGCTGCGATCTTGATACTGCCAAGCAGCTTCACCTTCTTCATGGCCGTGATCTTGACACTATCAGCACCGAATTCGATCCTTGCCTTCCTCAGGCCATTCGCCTCGAGCATGGGCAGCAGCTCCTGTCTGAGGGCATCACCCGAGATGCTCAGGGAGACTTCCGCGCTGCCAAAGGAGTTGATGCTGGCCTTTTCACCCCTGAGCAGTTCACGCACGTTCAGTTCCACTTCCCTGGCTTCAAGCACCAGCTGCTCCATTGGC
Organism: Planctomycetales bacterium; assembly: GCA_024645305.1. GTDB lineage: Bacteria > 4484-113 > 4484-113 > 4484-113 > JAFGCY01 > JAHEFU01. The sequence goes on along the minus strand of JAHEFU010000020.1, from coordinate 1,420 downwards.
AAGTTGCCAATCTGTGTATTGGAACTTTCAATGCGGAAGCTGGGCAATTGCGCAGCGAGACTATCCTCAAGCCTGACGCGCTGGTGGTCCAGTTCAGGGCCAGGCACCTGAACCTGTCCAGAGTGGGCAGGCTGTCCCTCGCTGTCGCCTGTGGGTTCCAGGTCCGCTTTTGCTCCGGCAGGCTCATCATTGATGTACCGCCAGCTGACCAGCAGCAGGATGGGCAGTACCAGCAGGGAGAGGCAGCCATAGCTGCAGGTGTGCAACATGCGCTGCCAGGACCAGGAACTCGGCCTTGCAGCGCGGACCACCCGGCTGTCCCTGCCTGCTCCATCTGGATTCAATCTTCCGCCCTGCATACCTGTCCAGATCATACAGCCGAAACGGGGGGGAGCTGCAGGACTTTGCATCTCTGCGTTGCGCAGACCGACGAGCCCCCGGGCGAGTCGGCAGAAAAAACAGGCTGCCGAACCCGGGAAGGTCCGGCAGCCGTTGCCTCGCAAGGAGGCGAAGGGGGGTTAGGAAAACGGGAAATTGGAAAGTTGGCGGCTTAGTTGGTGGATGGACAGCTGCAGCCGTTGCGGGAATTGCCTCCCGCCTGCGTATCTGGTGTTTTCATGCCTGCTGCCTCCTGTCCGTGATATTCAGTACCGGAGGTCTACCCTCCGTCATATGTTACCCGGTTTACCTGGCCAATATTGCAAAACCCGGGTTCAGGCCAGTCCGCAGGCGGCTTGCCGGACAGCCCGGGAAATTGCCCGGACTGAGTGGGAAAGTGCCTGTAATGGTATAATCCAGTTGGATGTCACTAACGAAGGTAGACTTCTTTGATCTGCGCTACGACCACCGTCAGAAAGCGCCGGTGCTGTTCCTGAAGGACATGGAAAAGGAACTGTACCTGCCGATCTGGATCGGTGAACTCGAAGCCAGCAGCATTGAGCTGGCGGTCGACAACAAGATCCCGCCGCGGCCGCTGACGCACGACCTGATGTCCTCCATCCTCGGCCAGCTGGGTGTGCATATCTCCAAGGTGGTGATTGACCGCCTGGAAAGCAGCACCTACTTCGCAAAGCTGTTCCTCGACAGTGACGGCCGCACCATCGAGGTGGACTGCCGTCCGACGGACGCCATCGCCATGGCCCTGCGCCAGAACGTCAAGATCTTCGTCAGCGAGGACCTGATGTGCAACATCAAGTTCGTCGAACTCTCCGCGGAGCAGTCCGAGGACGAAGAGGACGGCGAAAGTGTGGCCCAGGAAATCGCCAGTGAGGAGGCGATGGAGCTGGATTCCAGCCCCGAGACCTTCAAGCAGTTCCTGCGCCAGATCAGCCCCTCCGACTTCCGCGACAACTAGGGGAGCGCGAAGCTCCATTTCGCAGGTTACAGGTTACGGGTTTTTGGTTGCAGCTTGCAGGGTCCC
>JAHEFU010000188.1 GCA_024645305.1 Planctomycetales bacterium | reverse complement strand
ATACTTGGACACCATGATGTCTGTTGCCAGCTGGCTCCAGCCAGCCGGGATCCGCGCGTCCTTCATTTCAAAGACGGCGCTGCCATCCGGGTTGTAGATCACACTGTTGCGGCTGCTCCATTCGACCTGGTCGTACGGAGACTGTCCCTGTGTCGTAAATCTTCTTTCGATTCGCATGCACTACCTCGGTGCTGATACTCATCCCGTCGGGTGGATCACACTTAATCCAGACCCGACCCGTTTCCGCCTGCGAACTCAGCTGGACTATCTTGGAGAGTATGGCTGGCTCGCAACCTGATGTGGCCAATGGACCAGCAGCTCATCCTCAAACCCAATTCCTCAAAAACCGAACCGTCCAGCAATCCGGCAGCCTTCGCAGGAGATAACATAGCACTTCCATGTAACTGATTCAATAGGTTTAGTGGATAACTTTGTGGATAAGTACCGGAAAGGGGTTGATTCATACTTTCATCCGTTTAGTCCAACCGACTTTCCATCCACAATCACAACCACACTGTAAAGTATAACCCACACACCTGTTTAGGTGTAAGTGTTTAGAGTAGGTGTCTTGCAGGTGGATAAATGCCTCTAGGTTGAGAACATGAGGATTGGCATGCACTCCAGCCATAAATATGGTGAATTTGAGTTTCACAGGCAGTAATGCAGTTTCCCACAGTTGCATCAGGCGAAGGGGCAGGCTGCGATGGTTACATCGCCATTTTTTCCTTGAGCCTGCGTGCGAAACTGCGGATGCCACTGATATTGCGTGATACCGGGCCGAGTTCAAGCTGGGCCAGGGCACCACAGACGTACATTCCCGGGGACCATTCGCAGTACTGGCTGACAACGGGCCAGCCACTTCCTGCCTGCTGTAGCCCCAACTGCTCGCTTACAGATCTGATCATTGCCAGTGAAGGTGGGTCCTGGCTGAAACCGGTGGCAAACACCAGGCGGTCAGCATTGAGTGATCCGGCAGCGCAAAAGACATTGACGCCGCCAGCTGACTCCTTCACGGATTGAATTGTGTCAACAAGCATCCTGACCCTGCCGCCTGCCATGCAGCTGAGCAGCTGGGCCGCCGTATCCCCCGGAAAGGAGCCACGGATGCGAGCAGCACTCACCATTGACAGCCGCTGCCGGGGATCCGTGATTGCTGCCAGCCTCGAAAGCAGGCGGGGTCCATTCCAGCCCGGGTCACTGTCGAACCAGCTGATGTCAGGCAGGCGGTCGGTTACCACCGTCACTTGTCCCGTCGACCTGTCAGCGAGGGAGATTGCCAGTTGCGCGGCAGTGACCCCGCTGCCGATGATCACCACATGCTCCTCTGCTCCTATCCGGTTGCGATCGAACTGCGGATCAAACACATGCCGGACTCTCTGGCCGGACAGGACCGCCTCCGCAGCCAGGGCAGGGTAATACAGGGCCTGGCTGTTGCCAACAGCCAGGATCAGCCTCCTGCAGTCTATGGTGGTTTCCTGTGTGGCCACCCGGTAGCCGCCGGCACGGCGTGTGACCGCGCGGGCCAGGCCGGCAATGCGCAGCTCCTCAAGCCCATGCCGCTCAATCACATGGATGGCATGTTCGTTCCAGAGCTCGAGTGAGGGCCGCATATATGGCTCAAGGAACAATTCCTGCCAGTTGGGATAGTGCTCCCGGGCGAAGTCCAGCAGTTCATTGGTGCGAAGACCTATATGGTGTGCAGCAGGTGAGCGCAGGAACTGCATACCGCAGGCAGCGGTGGTCTGCTGCCAGTGCTGCAGCGGATCCGGATGCGGATCCAGAACCCGCACGGAGCCCCGACCGGCACCCAGACTGGAGGTCAGTACATGTGACAGGTAGGTTCCCTGCACGCCACCGCCGACTATCAGCCATTCCAGCACGGCCCAAATATAAGGTATCGCGCGCTGCTTGACCCGGACTGCGTCGAATGACCGAAGAAACTTCCCTGCCGGGGACCAAATCCCTGAATCTCCCAAATCGGCCCTGCCGGCTGTCTGGCCAAGCAGTTCCAGAGTATGCCTCAGGCCTGATCAGTGCTTGCGTGCGACAGAGATCCGATGCCTGATGCTCCCCTTCAGCACCCTGAGGAGTTCATCAAACCAAAAAGTTATTTTGAAAAATAATCTGATTAACCTAAACACAAAATAAGTAAAAGCCCATATTAGCCCTTGCTACATATTTTTTTAAGCAGTATCATGCTCCTACCAAACGGAATTACCCACTAAGTGGGATTAACTCCCAATGGTGACCTGAAATTGCAAAGGGGCTCAGGTGAACCTGAACGGAATGGAATCGGTAGGCGGCCAGTCGCTGTATGGACAGCACGAGGCTTCCGTGGATTCCAAGGGCAGGATCAGCCTGGTCAAGGCCATGCGGCAGCATTTCGGGGATGAGGCAGTAGTCCTCAAGTGGGATCGCCACCTTAAGGTGATGGCCCCGCAGAACTTTGAAAAAGTCGTGGGGACGGTGCTGAACCGTCTTTCATTCAGCTCGGGACAGGGTGCCGGGAACTTCTTCGATCCCAAGATACAGCGGGATCGCAGGGCCTTCTTTGGCAACAAGTTCGAGCTCTCCTTTGACGGCCAGGGACGACTGGCTCTGCCGAAGACGCTCAGGGTGGCGATGAACCTCTATGAGGATGCCATCTGGGTGGGCTGCGGTGAGTACGTTGAACTGTGGTCGCTGAAGGATTACGAAGCTGACTGTGCGCGTTGGGAGGAGTCGGGTGGATTTGAGCAATTGTTCAATAGCCCGGCTCCTCCTGAGAATTCCCCCGCGCCACAAACGGATGGAGATGGCGAGCCTGATGGGGATTAGGCCGCCGGTGGCGGGAGGTGCCTGATGGACCTGCGCCACAAACCAGTTCTTTTACAGCAAGTCATTGGAAGCCTCGCCCTGGAGCCAGGGCTGGTCTACCTCGATGGAACCATGGGCTCGGCCGGTCACTACAGCGCGGTGGTCAGCCGATTGGTTCCCGGAGGGATCGCGATCGGCATCGACAGAGATCAATCAGCGATCGAAAGAGCACAGGCCAGAGTGGATGAGCTGCAGTTGACGGAAGTCGAAATGCGGTTGGTGCATGCTGAGTTTGCAGAGCTAGAGAGGGTTGTATACGAAGTGGGACTGGAGCACGTTGACAGAGTGCTCCTGGATCTTGGCCTGTCCTCCGACCAGCTTGATGACCCGGGGCGAGGTTTCAGCTTCCTTCATGACGGACCGCTAGATATGCGGCAGGACCGCAGTCAGGCACTGACAGCGGAAGTCGTTGTCAACGATTACCCGGCAGACCGGCTGGAGCAGATCCTCAGGGATTACGGGGATGAGCGCCACAGCCACCGGATTGTCCGGGCGATCGTGGACGCACGCGACAGGGGCCGGATTGAAGGGACACTGGAGCTGGCCTCCCTGATAGAGGAGGCTGTGCCTGGCAGGCGCGGAAAGTCACATCCGGCGACACGCAGCTTCCAGGCGATCAGGATGGAAGTCGGCGGCGAGGTCCGCCAGTTAGAAGAGGGAATCAGGCAGGCCGTGGAACTGCTCAGCGACGCTGGCAGGCTGGCAGTGATCACTTTCCACAGCCTTGAGGATCGCATTGTCAAGCGGACACTGCGCCCCTACGGACGCCATGGCGGACGGAGGGACTGGCAGGTGAACATGCTTGGCAGGGTGATCGAACCTGACGAGGAGGAGGTGCGAGGGAATCCGCGCAGCCGATCGGCCAAGCTGCGGGTTTATGAGAAACGCCTGATGACAGGCGATGCCAGGTGAATGAGGAGATAGCACGATGGCGGTTCCCAAACTGGATCCGCGGTTCACACAGGACCGGGTCTTTGGTTACGGAGAATACAGGGTACTGAGCGCAGCATTCGGTGAACGCCGTCCCAGCGGCCTCAAGGCCTGGCAACGCAGGCTGTCAAAGGCCCGCGCCGTCCGGCTGCTCGGATTCAAGCTGGCGGTGGCGGTCGGTGTGATTGCTGCAGTGATCGGACTGGCAGCGATGGCGGCCCTGGACAGTGAGACCATGAAGCTGTCCTATGAGGAGCAGCAGCTCAGCCAGGGACTCGGGGTGAAGATCGAGCAGCAGATGGAGGAAGTCCAGCAGGGACTGATCCAGAGTGAGAACGAACTGCTGGCAGGTGACAACAAGCCAACGGCACTCGTGAACTATGAACCGGCGACGGAGTACATCGTTCTGACAAACATCAGTGAGGCTTCGGGCAAGATGCTGGTGGAGGAACTCTACCCACTCAGCCGGGACATGATCAGGATTGACCCCTGATCGTGCACTGCAAAGCGAATATTGACAACAGCGGAGAATACAGATGAATGAGCACCGTTGGCACAGGTCCCAGCGTGTCTACAACAGGATATTCTTCTCCGCCTTTCTCTTCGGGGCTGCCTATCTGGCAGCCCATATTTATTTCCTGCAGAATGACCCGCGGATCAACAGCTACTACAGCAAGGCTGTCCACAACCGCTGGGAAGGCCGTGAGATCCCGGAAGGCCGCCGGGGCGACATCCTGTACCGTGACGGCAGCGTTCTGGCTACTACGCGCAGGCTGACACGGGTGGTGCTGGACATGAAGCTGATCCGGGAGGGTGGCAGCGCAGCCATCGAAGCGGTGACGGACATGCTGGCGCAGTACTCCGATGAGAACGAGATTGACCTCCGACGCCGCATGCTGGCATCGCACAGCCGGGGTCTGGAGATCCTGCGCGGACTGCCCGCGGCTTCCGCCCGCGAGATTGACGACCGTCAGTTCCGCGGAGTGACTACGCTTTACTACCTTGAGCGCTACTATCCCTGCTCTGACAACGGAGCTCCCGCCACCGTGGGCTTCTTCTCCAGCAACCGGGACCACCAGCTCGGGCTTGAGGCTTCCTGGCACAATGAGTTGCGCGGCCAGTCCGGGGAGCGTGAATTCATGCGGGACGGTTCGCAGAACAGGCTGCCCGGCTCCATGCTGACAGTAGCCGAAGAGATCCCCGGGCGGGAACTGCTGACGACGCTTGATCCGGCAATCCAGCTCATCTGCGAGGAGGAACTCGCAGCGGGGATGGAGCAGCACGATCCCGACTGGGGAGTGGCAATCGTCATGGAACCGCACAGCGGGGAAGTGCTGGCAATGAGCAGCGCACCGGACTTCGATCCCAATGACTTTGTGAACGGCAGCTTCTTCGACGACCAGGGCAACCTGATCAGCCAGCAGAATCCGGCTGTGCACTTCCTGGTGGAACCCGGCAGCACGGCCAAGCCGCTGCTGGCTGCGTATGCGGTGGACCGCGGCTGGGTCAGTGACAGCAAGCGCTTCATCTGCAACCAGAAGATCAACATCGGACGTTACTGGATCACCGAGGCTGAGGCCTCCCATTACATCGGAGACTCCAGCGGTGAAGTGGTTGCCGAAATCATCCGCGCCAGCAGCAACGTGGGAATGGCACGCCTGGCCATGGAGCTGGGCCAGGAGCGTGTCATGGAAGCCTATCGCGCCTACGGGCTGTTCTGTCCGACGGGCATCGAACTGCCGCTGGAATCCGCAGGACGCCGGCCCAACAGCTGGCAGCCTGTCGAAAGCACCTGGCCGAAGGTCTCGCTTGCCAATTCGGGCTTCGGACAGGGATTCTCGATGACACCGCTGCAGCTGGCCAGCGCATACTGCGTGATTGCCAATGGGGGCTATGAAATCAAGCCGACGCTTAAGCTGCGTCTGCAGGACGACAGCTCTGAGCTGGGCATGACCCTGGTGGATGCCTCGAATGAAATGATTTACGACCTGGACAGCGGTCAGCGCCGTGTGCTCAGTGAACAGGGCTGCCGCCGTGCTCAGGAGTGGCTGCGCAATGTGATTGTCAACGGCACAGGGCGCAAGGCCCAGCCGGAG
>JAHEFU010000019.1:16552-21353 GCA_024645305.1 Planctomycetales bacterium | reverse complement strand
GGATCTGATCGAGAGCGGCAACCCTGTGCAGTGCCATCAGTCCTGTCTCCCGAGCATTTCGCGGTAGACGTACTCGCGTAAAACGCCCTCGGGAACAAGATCCGCAATCTCAGCCAGGAAGCCACTGATCAACAGCTGCCGCCCGGCCTCGGGGTCAATTCCCCGGCTTTCCAGATAGAACAGCTCCTCATCACTGACATTGGCAACGCTGGCCCCGTGGCTGCAGCGCACGTCATTGGCCTCGATCTCCAGCTGTGGTGAACTGGATGAGCGGGCCTGGGGTGAGAGCAGCAGGGAGCGGTTGCTCTGGTAGGCATCCGTGCCCTGGGCATCCGGAGCCACGCTGATCTGGCCGAGGTAGCTTGCAGCGCTGCGGTCCAGCATCGTGCCCTTGAACAGCAGGTCACTGTGGGTATTGGGGAGACGGTGGTCCTGGTGGGAGAAGATCGAGGCGGTCTGCCGCCCGGAGAGGGTGTACAGTCCACGCAGAACCGTTTCACTGCGCTGTCCCAGCAGGCTGGCAATCACGTCATGGCGCAGGTGCCGCCCGCCGGAGAACATTGATGTGCTGCGGCAGCGCGCGGCGGCGGGGATGCGCTGGATTTCGAGTCCGCGGATATCGGATGAGGCGCCGGTGTTCTGGTAGCGCACCATGTCGACGGCTGCGCCTTCCCCGAGCTGCAGGTGCACACCCAGGTGCAGCAGGCTCTGCTGTTCGTGGTCATCACCGGTCACATGCAGGTGCAGGCTGAGCGATGTGTTGGCAGCTGCATTGACAACCAACTGCTCACAGCGGTGCTTGCCGCCCGGCGGCATGTCAATGATCACGTGGATGGGAACCCCGCTCGGCATGTCCCGCTGCACATCCACGAGCAGGACCTGACCGAGCCGGCTGAGCTGTTCGGCTTCCAGGCGGTCGCTGTCACGTTCGTTCAGTGCCTCCAGCCAGCCCAGCAGGGCAGGGCTCTTGGCGAATGGACTGCCATCACTGACAATTCCGATGCTGCCGCCGAAGTCCTCCGGGGATCCCTGCACATCCGCTCCATCCAGGCCCAGGCGGACGATTACCGCCGGCCCGCAGTCCACAAGCAGCAGGGCGAGGGCATCCCCCCGGTCAGACGGGATGCTGCCGGCAGCGGCTGAGTCGGCCGCCGGTACGAAGCGGTCCGGTCGACCGTAGTGCCAGGCCTCAGTCCGCAGGTCGGGCAGGGCCAGGACCTCGCAGAGGCTTGCATAGCGCTGCCGCAGTCCGGCGAGATCCGCCGGAAGATCGACCTTGCCGGAGTCCGCCGGCGCCCGTAGTTCACTTCCACTGGCCATCAGCCTACGCTTCCTTCCATTTCAAGTTCAATCAGGCGGTTCAGCTCCACCGCGTACTCCAGGGGCAGCTGCTTTGTGATCGGTTCAATGAAACCGTTGACAATCAGGGCCAGGGCCTCGCTTTCCGCGATGCCACGCTGCATCAGGTAGAACATCTGCTGCTCGCTGACCTTGCTGACGCGGGCCTCATGGCCGACGGAAGCGCTGTCCTCATCAACTTCGATATAGGGGTAGGTGTCCGTGCGGCTGTTGCGATCCAGCAGCAGGGCATCGCAGTCCACGCTGCTCTTGGCACCGCGGGCGCCGCTGTGGATACGCACGAGGCCGCGGTAGGTGGAGCGGCCGAGGCCCTTGCTGATGGACTTGGCAATGATCCGGCTGGTCGTGCCGGGTGCCACATGCACCATCTTGGCCCCGGTGTCCTGGTGCTGGCCGTCCTGGGCGTAGGCAATGGACATCACCTCACCGCGGGCGCCCTCACCGACGAGCATCACGCTCGGGTACTTCATCGTCAGCTGGCTGCCGATGTTGCCATCGAGCCATTCCACTGTCGCGCCTTCCATGGCCACGGCCCGCTTGGTGACGAGGTTGTAAACGCTGTTGCTCCAGTTCTGCACCGTGCTGTAGCGGATGCGCGAACCGGGGCGGGCGATGATTTCCACCACCGCGCTGTGCAGGGAGTCGCTGGTCCAGGTCGGAGCCGTGCAACCCTCGATGTAGTGCACGAATGCGCCTTCATCGGCAATGATCAGAGTGCGCTCGAACTGCCCGGCCTTGTCCGCATTGATGCGGAAGTAGGCCTGCAGCGGGATGTCGACGTTCACGCCCTTCGGCACATAGACGAAGCTGCCGCCACTCCAGACCGCACTGTTGAGGGCGCTGAACTTGTTGTCCTCCGGCGGGATCACGGTGCCGAAGTGTTCGCGCACGATGTCCTCATGCTCCCGCAGGCCGGTATCCATGTCGAGGAACTTGACGCCCGCTTCCTCCCATTCGGCCTTCAGGTTGTGATAGACACTTTCGCTGTCGTACTGGGCGCCGACACCGGCGAGGGACTGGCGCTCGGCCTCGGGGATGCCCAGGCGCTCGAAGGTCTGCTTCATTTCATCGGGAACGTCATCCCAGGAGCGGCTGCTCTGGCCCTCCGGCTTGAGGTAGTAGTAGATCGAATCAAAGTCCACGTCGATCTTGCCACCCCACCAGGGCATCGGGCGCTCCTGGAAGTGCTTCAGCGAACGCAGGCGGAAATCCAGCATCCACTTCGGCTCGTTCTTCATTTCGCTCATCTGCCGCACGACATTCTCATCGAGTCCGGGCTCAGCGCGGAAGCTGTACTTAGCTCCCGCGTCATGCCAGCCGGCGGTATAGGCTCCGATTTCAATTGGCTCAGGTTGTGTCAGCGGCTTGTCGCTCATGTTCTCGGTCCTTTCAGGCGTTTGCCTGCTCCCTGATCAGTTCATATCCCTGGTCATCTATGTTGCGGGCCAGTTCGATCCCCGGAGCACTGCGGACTAGTCGGCCGTCCAGCATCACGTGGCAGTAATCGGGATTGATGTACTCCAGCAGGCGCTGGTAGTGGGTCACGATCACGATGCTGCGCTCGGGGCTGCGCATGCGGTTCACACCTTCGCTGACTATCTTGAGGGCATCGACATCCAGGCCGCTGTCTGTTTCATCGAGGACGCAGAGCTGCGGCTCCAGCAGCATCATCTGCAGGATCTCATTCTTCTTCTTCTCTCCGCCGCTGAAGCCATCGTTCAGGTAGCGTGTGGACCAGGAGTCATCGAGCTTCAGCTCCTTGAGCTTGTCCTGCAGCAGGCCATAGAATTCCATGGCACTCATGGGGGATTCGCGCCGGGCATTGAGCGCCGTGCGCAGGAAGTTTGCAATTGTCACGCCGCTGATCTCAACCGGATACTGGAAGGCCATGAACAAACCGTTGCGGCTGCGCTCATGGGGTTCCTGCTGAAGCAGGTCCTGGCCCTGGAAGCTGACGCTTCCGCCAGTGACTTCATAGGTTTCGTCACCCGCCAGCACTTTCGCGAGTGTACTCTTGCCGCTTCCGTTCGGCCCCATGATGGCGTGGATCTCGCCCGCAGCAACCTCGAGGTTCACACCCTTGAGGATCTGCTGACCATCCACTTTCGCTGATAAATTCGTGATTTTGAGCATACTTTCCAACTGTAGATTGCATGTATGGATTGCCATTCGGCAACAGTTCGAGTATACCATGACAAATCGGGATTTATTCTATCCCACTTTGCTGTTTCCCCGCATCAATATTGAATATGTTGCAAATCCCAGTTGACGCAGCCGAGATTTTGGCAACAGCAAATTCGATCAATGAGGACAACACTTATCTTGTTAATCCAGCTAATTGAAACAAGAAAATGACAGCTTGACGAGAATGGATTCACGAAACTGATTGATCAACAGTTTGTGCATTCTCAGCACTGGTTTGATTATTGAGATACCGCGCTGGTGACAGCTTGATTTCAATGCAGTTGATACCGACTGGCTCGGGCCTGACATAATCTGGCATCGGCCAAGTTTGCAGCTGCCTGTTCAGGAAACGGCCCAATACACTGTGCGTGATAGGGAAAGTCTGTTAATCAGGGCAGCAGGGCATACCGATTAACTATTGCCCGGTTTCATGTTCCAGCAAGCACAAACAGTTGAGCTGCTCGGCCTGCCAGTGCTGGCGGGGTCGCGCAGAGAGGTCCTGCAGATCCTGCTGGAGCGCTTCCATGCCGGGCAGCGCACGCAGGTCCTGACCATCAACCCTGAGATGGTGCTTGCCATGCGAGCCAGTCCGGACACCGCTGCGCTGCTGTCCCAGGCTGAGGCTGTCGTGGCGGACGGTGTTGGAGTAGAACTGGCCGCCCGCCTGATGGGTCTGGTCGGGATCAGCCGTTACCCGGGGGTGGACCTGGCGCTGGACCTGCTGGACAGTCTGCCCGGCTACAGGACCTTCCTGCTTGGTTCGCGGCCGGGAGTCGCTGAGGAAGCCGCCCGCAGGTTAGCTGAGAGGCTACCGCAGGCTAACATTACCGGATGCCGGGATGGTTATTTCCCCTCATGTGAGGATGCTGAAATTGCCCGGCAGATCGCAGAGGCCGGCACGGATATCCTGCTGGTCGGGATGGGCAGTCCGCGGCAGGAACAGTTCATAGCCGCGGCGCGTCTGGGATGCAGTGCAAAACTGATGCTGGGAGTCGGTGGGTCCCTTGAGGTGTTTGCCGGAGTCAAGCAGCGGGCACCTGAATGGGTCAGGCACAGCGGCCTGGAATGGCTGCACAGGCTGGGCCAGGATGGCAGCCGGCTTTCACGGCTGGGCAGCCTGCCTGGCTTCGTGAATCTGGTGCTTAGGGAATACGTCGGGAAACTGAATGATCAAATTTCTTAATGCGGGACTGACTTACCCCAACATGGTCTGCGGACTGAAGGGTGTCAATCTGCACATCGAGAAGCAGGAGTTTGC
>JAHEFU010000019.1:0-16542 GCA_024645305.1 Planctomycetales bacterium | reverse complement strand
AGCTCATCTACCGCGATGCCGTGGCCACCGAAGGGCAGGTGCTGGTCTTCAACAAGGACATCTCAAAGCTGCGAGTGCGTGAGATCCCCTATTACCGCCGCAGGGTGGGGGTGATCTTCCAGGACTTCCTGCTGCTGCCTCAGAAGACGGCTTTTGACAACGTGGCCTACGCCCTGCATATCCGCGGGGCCACCCTGCGCCAGATCAACTCGCTGGTGCCCGAGGTGCTGGACTGGATCGGTCTGTCCCGCAAGCTCAAGAGCTATCCGACGGAGATGTCCGGGGGTGAGCAGCAGCGCCTGTGCATCGCCCGGGCGATTGTCAACAAGCCGGACATCCTGCTGGCGGATGAGCCCACGGGCAACCTGGACCCGGACACCAGCCTGGAAATCATGGACCTGATCACGCGCATCAATGACCGTGGCACGACGGTGCTCGTGGCCACGCATGATGCCAGCATCGTGAACCGCTTCCGGCGTCGCACGCTCGTTGTCAGGAACGGGGAGCTCGTGGCGGACCGCCAAGAGGGCGGCTACCTGGATGCGCAGGAGGCCGGCGAACATGCGTAGTTTCGTCTTCCTCTTCCGCGAGTTCCTGGAAAGCCTGCGCCACAGCCGCTTCCTGCACCTGACCTATGGGGCCCAGGTGACCATCAGCCTGCTGGTGCTGGGCATCTTCTTTGTGCTGCTGGTCGGCGGAGCCATCGGCTGGAAGAAGCTCGGCGACCAGATGGAGATCCACGTCTTCCTCAAGGACGACCTCAGCGCCAAGCAGATCAATGCCATGGAGCAGGACATCCGCAACATGGAGCACGTCGGGGATGTGAGTTTCCGGTCCAAGGATGAGGCCCTGGCGATCTTCTCCTCCCGCTCCAGCACACTGGAACTCAACGATCTGCTGGAGAACAATCCCCTGCCGGCAAGCTTCGTGATCCGGGCCACTGAACCCGAGCATATCGAGGCCGTCGCCGGGCTGTGTGAGAAGCTGACCGGCACCCTGGCCACCAGATATGGGTCACAGGTGGTGGAGAAGTACCTGCGAATCCTGATGATCCTCGTGATCGTCTGCCTGATCACCATCAGCCTGCTGATGCTTTTCACTTACTCAAGCATAAACAACATCATTGCGCTATCCGTCTATGCACGCAGGACCGAGATCCGGATCATGCAGCTGGTGGGTGCCACCTGGTGGTTCATCCGCTGGCCCTTCATCTTTGAAGGGATCTTCTTCGGATTCCTCGGCGCGGCGATAGCTTATACAATCATCTTTGGATTACTGCTGTCCATGAAGCAGGCCCTGGCCCTGTCGGACCTCGCGGCGGCGATGCCGAGCCTTGGAGTGGATGAGAGCTACCTGTTCCTGGCCCTGGCCACGCTGCTGGTCGGCCTCGGAGTGATTGTGGGCTTCTTCGGTTCGCTGAAGACGGTCAACAACTTCCTGGCGCGGGAGCTGGAACTGCAGCTTGATTCCATCAAGATCAGGAAGAAATTGGGATGAGGGATAAATAAATGAAGGGAAGCACCGCCAGAACACTGATCATGGGATTGCTCCTGTGCCTGACAATGGGCAGTGTTTCCTTCGGCCAGAGCGCCAAGCTTGAGAAGCAGCAGAAGGAAAACAGCAAGAAGGCGGATGCCCTGTGGAGGATCGTCGGGGAACTCAAGCAGGATGCCAAGGAAATCAGTGTTGTCATTGAGCAGATTGACAAGCGTATCGAGGCCAAGGAAGCCCAGATCGCCGGGATAGATGCCCAGTTGCAGACAGCGCAGCAGAAGCTCAGTGACAGCGAGGAAGAGAAGAAGCAGCTTGAGCAGAAGGTGGGGGAGCACAAACTGCGGCTCAGCGAACGGGCCCGCACCCTGTACATGCAGGGTGAGTTGTCATACATGGACGTGATGTTCAATGTGGCGGACTTCGGCGAGCTCGTGGACCGCATGTTCTTCGTGCAGACCATCCTCGAACAGGACCAGCTGATCGTCACTGAAACCAAGGCGGCCCAGGCGGAGCTGGAACAGAAGGTCAAGGCCATGGCCTACCAGATCGAGGAAATCGAGAAGATCCAGGTCAACCTCGAGGAAGAACGCAAGAATCTCCAGCGCCTCAGTGATGAGCAGCGAAACACAAATGAAGCGATTGACAAGGACATCGCGACCTACGTAAAGGAGATCCGCGAGATCGAAGAAGCCAACAAGCGCATCATGCGCGACCTGGCGGCTATTGCAAGAGACAAGTCCCGTTCATTTGACGGAGAGTGGAAAGGCACATTTGCCAAGCCCTGCAAGGGCACGATCACCAGTCCCTACGGTATGCGTGTGCACCCGGTTTACAAGCGCCGCCGGATGCACACGGGGGTGGACATCGGTGCCCCGAAGGGTACGACCATCAAGGCGGCTGGCGGTGGAAAGGTGATCATCGCGAAATATTACGGTGGCTACGGCAACACCGTGATCATTGACCACGGCAACAACCGTACGACCCTGTATGGCCACATGAGCAAGATCACCATCAAGGAAGGCGCTGCCGTGGCCCAGGGCGACAAGATCGGCGAGGTGGGCAGCACGGGCATCAGCACCGGCAATCACTGCCACTTCGAGGTACGAATCAAGGGCGAACCAGTTGATCCGACCAAGTCAATGAACTGATCCGGCAGGTATTACTTTTCCGTACTGCGTTACACTTATGGGACTTCCGAACATCCATACTGGTGCGGGCAGTCCTGACTGCACTCCCCGCGGAGGGTTCCTTTGGAGAATAATCGAATGACAAACTTCCTTGTGCGATTCAGCGTGCTGCTTCTGGTGGCCGTGGCATCACTGTTCCTCGGCATGAAACTGGCCCGTTCCAGCGACGGAAGCACCGGCACCACTGACCTGCTGGGGCGGATCCGTGCCATGCAGAGCCCAGGTCTGGTCAAGAAGGCCTTTGACCTGCTGGACCGCGATTACTTCACGGAACTGGATGCGGACACCAAGCAGAAGATGGAGTACGCGGCTGTCGGCGGAATGCTGAGCGTCCTGCGTGAGGAACCATTCAAGGATGAGTTCACACATTTCTACGATCCGGACCTGTATGCCGACCTGAATGCGCAGACGACCGGTGAATACGCCGGAGTGGGGATCCTGATGGGAGTCAGTGCCGACGGGCATTACCCCGAGATTGTGACAGTGTTTCCCAACACGCCTGCTGAGGAAGCGGGACTGCTGAAGAACGATGTGATAGCCGACATTGAGGGAGAGGACACCTTCAACATGATTCTGCCGGAGGTGGCTTCCAAGGTGAAGGGACCGATCGGCTCCAAGGTCAAGGTCAGCATCTACCGGGCCGGCGAAGCGGAGTTCCTGGAGTTCGAGATTGAACGGCGCAATGTGGAGTACAGCTCGGTGGCAGAGGTAGAGATGTACGATGGCGGCGTTGGCTATATCAAGATATCCAACTTCGCGGAGGAAACCGGTCCGGACTTCCGCGAGAACCTGGGGCATCTTTCCCAGCAGGGAATGACTTCGCTGATCATTGACCTGCGAGATAACACCGGCGGTGTGCTGACCGCGGCCCGCGACGTGGCGGACTGCTTTGTCGAGGAAGGCATGATCGTCGAAGTGGAAACCCGCAATGGTACTGACAACGCCAGTCTCAGCGCTGATCCTTCAACCGAGAAGTTCAGCATTCCAGTGGTTGTGCTGATCAATGATGGCACGGCGAGTGCGAGCGAGATTCTCACCCAGGCCCTGCTGGATTATGGCAAGGCCACCGTGGTGGGTGAACGCAGCTACGGCAAGGGCGTGGTGCAGGCCGTGATCCCGATGGATTACGATGAAGACCGCGAGGTGCACTCCGCCCTGGCAGTGGTCATCGGCAAGTACTACACGCCTTCACGCACAGAGATCCACAAAGAGGGTATTCCTCCCAACATCTGGTACGACGTGAACAACCAGCTCAAGGATGATCCCCATCTGGCGGAGCTGGATGAGCGGATCATCGCCAAGAACAAGGAGATCCAGGAACTGCGGACTGAGCTGACTCTCTACCTGCGTACCCATGATGCGCAGTTGAGCAAGAGTGAGGAAGTCGCCCGCCTGCTGGCGAAGGGCGTGGACGTCCCCGATGAGCCGAAGCTGGAGTTTGAGGAGAGCACGGAAGGGCACCTGACTGCTGATGCAGCCAGCACCAGTCCTGATCCGGCACCGGAACAGACGGAAGAGGCACACTGACCAAATTCAGCCAATTGGCCCGTAATGATGTAGAATCAGCCCCGGCTGGCCTGTGGGTGGGCGGCCGCGGAAACATATATCGCAGGATCTGAAAATATGGAGCGCCGACGTCCGATACATGTCAGCCAGAGGCTGGCCGTTTTCGTTGATGTACAGAACATGTTCTACTCCGCTCGCGCGCTGTATCAGAGAAAGCTCAATTTCCAGCAACTTGCCGAAAAGGTAACAATGGGCCGACGGATGATCCGGGCCCTGGCATACATTGTCCAGACTCCGGAGATAGACCAGAGCAGTTTCATCAACTTCCTGCATCAGGTGGGTTATGAAGTCAAGAGCAAGGAGCTCAAGAAACGCCCCGATGGCAGTGCCAAGGGTGACTGGGACATGGGTATCGCAATTGACTCAATCAGCCTGATGGATCGCGTGGACGTGGTGGCCCTGGTCAGCGGCGATGGAGACTTCTGTGACCTGGTGCGGCATCTCAAGGCGCATGGTGTCCGGGTGGAGGTCTACGGGTTCAGCGGTTCGACCAGCGAGGAGCTGAGACTGACGGCATCAGAGTTCATCCCTCTGGATGCGGATGTACTGTTGTATGAATAAAGCCTGGCTGACAGTTGGATGTCTGCTTGCAGCATGCCTGCTTGAGCAGGCCACACCATCTCTGGCCCAGGTTCCTCTCCCCCCGGCTGCAGCGCAGACCGATGAAATCCTCCGGATCCGCAGCAATGGCCGGACCCGTATTGAAATCCATGCGGGCAGCCAGGTGGCGGTGTACACAGGCGGAGTGCAGTTTGAATACCGCGATTACCGGCTCAGTGCAGACCGGCTGCGTTACAGCCAGGCTGACAGCTTCGCCGAGGCAACTGGCAATGTCCTCCTGGAACAGTCCGGCAGCCGCCTGGAAACCGAGAGAATCGAGCTGTACCTGGCCGATAATGGGCTGGTCTGCCCTGGAGAGATCCACGGCTCGCTGTCCGAACAGGGCCTGAGCTTCAGCGCAGCGCAGGCCACCGTGCAGCTCAGTGGACAGCCGGGTGACAGTGAAAGCAGCTACCGGGTGACCCTGCTTGACAACGTGTATGTCTATTCCGGTGAGGGCTACAGCTTCAACACAACCTACGTAACCATGGACACGGGAACCGGCCTGCTCAATGTTCCGCAGCAGTTCAGCCTGCGCCTGCCATCCGGAACGGCCGGGCAGCAGGCGGCGGCTGGGGCATCGCGGATGCTGGGTGACCTGGTGCTGACCGGCAGTTCCATGACAGGCAAACTTGATGATGACCTGCAGCTCAGGAACCTGCACGCCCTGGCGACGGAGCTGCGCGGGGAGCAGCTGCAGTTCTCCGCCGGGAGCATCAATGCGAACTTCGAGGACAATGGCCATGACGGTATCATGATTGACCTGCTGGCCACGGGCTCGCCCGTACGCGGCCTGTACCGCCAGCCCGGCGAGGACCTGCTGTTCAGTGCAGAAAGTATTGCTGGAACAATTGACCCGGGATACGGGTCGCAGTTCCTGCTGAGTGGCGGGATTGATCTCTCAGCGGATATGGCCTTGCTGCAATCCGACAGGCTGCGTATCGTGCAGGATGCACAGGGAGTACGCTTAGTGTTTCCGGAGGGACTGGAAGCGGGGATGGCGCTTGACGTGATAAGCGGCAACGAGGACTTTGACCTTTCCACCATCCTGCACAGATAAGTACAAGATGAGATACCTGACTGCCAGCCTGCTGCTGTTGCTGCTTGCCGTGCTGCTTGCACCTGGCCGGGCACTGGCACTGGACGGCAGCATAGAGGCGGTGGATCCCCCCACCGCGAGGCAGGGCCAGACGGTGATGCTGACCATCACCGGCCATGACCTGCCCCAGGGCAGTGTGGTGCTTGACTTCTTCCCGCAGCGGATCCAGCTGCTGAAGGTCCTGTCAGCCAGCTCCGGGGAAATCGTGGCCCAGGTGCGCATCCCGACCACCGCCCCCGCCGGAGCCTACAACATCCTGATCTACAACCACCTCGGGGAGGAGGCCTTCGGGGAGAAGCTGTTCACCGTTGACAGCGACCTCGTGGTTCCCGTGATCAGTGGCTATGACCCGAAGGTGATCGCGGAGGCTGACAACGGCTTCGCCCTCGTCTTCAGTTGTGATGCCATCTCCGAGCCTGCCGTGAGCCACCTCAACATGGAATGGTCCAAGGGCAGCCTGCAGCTCAGGCGGCTGGAGACCGTATTCAGCTACGTCGGTCCGGACAGGATCGTGGCCGCCGTCAGCGGCGCACTGCCCGAAGGCAGCATCCGTGGACGCCTCAAATTTGACAACACGCCTATCTACCTGGTTGATCTGACCATCCGCTCCAGTGGCGCATATGTGCTGGGCTTCAGCCCCGCCGAGCTGGAACCCGGCAGCGGCCGGGAGATCCGCCTGATCGGTTCAGGTTTCAGCTCCGCGTTCCTTGAGGGCCTGACCATCCAGCTGCTGATTGATGATGCGCCCGTCATACCGCAGGCCAAGCGTGTGGTTGATGCCAACAGCATCTCACTGACTTTCGCAGCCGATCTGCAGGCCGGCACATACACCCTGGTGGTACGCCGGGGTGAGGAGACCCTGCTGCTGGAGGATGTCAAGGTGCGGGCCGGCGGAATAATCAGCCAGGACACGGAGTCCGGGGTTGCCAGCCAGAACGGCACTGGGGCCGGCTCTGCGGCTGCTGAACTGACCGGTGATGCTGACCTGGGCGTGCCGGGCACGGACAATCAAGTCAGCATTCCGCCAGCAGGCAGCATTGCGCTGGTGACGGCTATCGACCTGAATATTGCCAAGATGGAAGCCCAGCCCGGCTCGGCACCGGCCCGGTTCATACTGCAGGGCAGCCAGTTGCGGGAACTGAATGCGGATGACCTCCTGTACAGCCTGGAGCGGCAGTCCGGCGGCACCGAGCTGCTGTTCAGTGGCTTCACCAACAGCGGCATCACCTGCATCTTCGGTCCACTGGAACAAGACTGGGAAAGCGGTGAACAGCTGGTGCTGCATATCGCAGATGCCAGCAATACCCTCCGGCCGTTCAGCCAGCGGCTGGTGCTTCTGCAGGAGGGTGTCAGCCAGGTGGAGAATGAGTCCGCTCTGGCAGCCGGCAATGAGCAGCTTGAGCAGGACGGCTGGTCCGTTGTCCTGACCAGCCACGAACAGGCGGCCGCCGGTACCCTGGGACGGATCCACATACGCTGCGCTGACGATCCCGCTGTGCAGGCCGGGGAATTGCAGGGTACATTCAGCTTCAGGCCAGGTGATCCGAATTATGCGACTTGTTTCGGCAACCTGACGATGAACGGCGACCTCAGTTTCAGCGGGGAGGGCCAGCAGTTCCAGGCGGAATTCAGCGGCCTGTTCGTGCCCGGGACGATGCACTTCAGGATCAGCAGCGGGGCTGAACCCGTCCTGGAGGGCGACCTGGACTTTGACTTCCCCCTGCCCATCGCCAGACTGGATACTTCCGGCATCGAAGGCCTGCAGTTTGACGCGACCAGCCGGCAGCTCAGCCGTGACCAGCTCAGCTGCAACGTTGATTTTACTCCCTATCTGCCGACGGGTACGGACTGGATCAGTGCCAGCCTGCTGCCGGCCCCGATCCTCGTTGGAAACACCCCGCTTGTCAATCTGGAGGGCAGCAGCCTGCAGATCAGCCTGCCAACCGGCAGTTGGGATCAGGCAGTCGAATTCGGGGCTGGCCTCCAGCTGCGGCTGGATTCGAGCATAGTCCTGGACTGGGTCAATGGCCAGACCCTGGTCTTCCCGGTGGATAGTGCCCAGGCGGCTGCGCTGCCCGTGAGCGTGGATATGCCTAGGCGGCCGGTAGTGGTGACGGAGGACAGCTTCAGCCTGACAATCATCCCCCACGGGAGCGGCAGTGATGCCGTGGACTGGACGCGTGTGAAACTCAGTACTGACAACATGCTGCTGAACAACAACATAGACAGCTTTGCGGTGTCCATGGAGCAGACCGATTTCGTGGGCCAGCCCGCGATCAACCTCGTGTTCCGCCGCGGGCGGGGCCTGGGACCAGAGGCCTTCGAGGTACTGGCGGCCCAGCTGGTGGACTCCGGCGAAATAGCCATCACGCTCTACTGGGATGAGATCCGCTACTCCTATCAGGGTTCAGTGGATATGGTGCGCTGAAAGCGCCCTGGCCGCCAGGGAATCGTCACCGGCTCACATGAACAGCTGGAGCAGGCCAGGGGGCAGGGTCTGCAGCAGACCGGGTGCCTGGCTTGCCGGACTCTGGTAGAAGCCCATGTACCACTGCATGATTTCATTCCCGAAGAACAGGCTGATGTAGCAGCCGAGGAACAGCCAGGGGCCGAAGGGCATCTGGGCCTTGCGGGTGTCCTTGCCCATTAGCTTGAGCCGCAGCCACAGCGGAATGGCAATCAGTCCACCGCTGAGGATGCCGAGGAACAGGGCCACCGCACTCAGCGGGAAGCCAAAGATAACACCGAAACCCAGGGCCACGTCGACATCGCCGTCGCCCATGGCGCCGAAGAAGGCGAAGATGAAAATGAAGCCGGCGAACAAAAGCAGGCCGTAGAGGCTGGACAGCCAGCCGGCGCTGATGGTGTTTGGCGCTGCCAGCCAGAGGAACAGCACGGCGGCGATGCCGTTGGGGATGCTGACTTCATAGGGGATCACGGTGTGCTCGAAGTCTGTCACCATGCCGATCAGCCAGATGCTGGCGAGGAATATGCAGAACACGATGTGGATTACACCGATGTCAGCCGCTGCCACATTGGAAAGGCCGTGAGTGGTCACGAGATACAGTGTCAGGACCCAGAGCAGGGCGTTGCCAAGTTCAACCGCAGGATAGCGCCAGTGGATGGGGACCTTGCAGTCGCGGCACTTGCCCCTCAGGTTTAGCCAGCCGATCAGCGGCACGTTGTCATACCAGCGGATGGGGGCCTTGCAGTTGGGGCAGTGGCTGGGTGTCTTGACCCATTCACGTTCCAGCTTCTCCTCCATCGGCCAGCGGTGGATGCAGACATTGAAGAAGCTGCCGAATACCAGTCCGAAGATGAAGACCACGACATAGATTGCGATTGGTATTTCCAAGCTAATGATCCTTGTTTGCCGTTGCGTCGGGAATGGCTGAGCGTGCAACGCCGAATTGCGGCTGCTGCTGCCAGAAATGGTTGACCGGATTGATGCCCGCACCGAAGACCTGTGCATTGGCAATTGCCCCGGTTATGTACTGTTTGGCCTGCCTGAATGCCTCCGTCAGGCTGTCGCCGTGAACCAGGCGCGCGGTGATCGCCGCACTGAATGTGCAGCCGGTACCATGGGTATGCACTGAATCGATGCGCGCGCCGGTGAGCATCAGTTCTCCGGCTTCACCAAGCAGCAGGTCCGCGGGTTCGCGGTTGCTGTGGCCCCCCTTGATGATCACATTGCGGCATCCCAGGGCCAGGATGGCCTGGGCCGCACTGTACATCTGCTCTTCACTGCTGATCTCATGCATGCCGGCCAGGGCCGCAGCTTCATGCAGGTTCGGGGTGACAACCAGCGCCCGCGGAATCAGGCGGTCGCGCAGGGTCTTGAGTGCATCATCGTCTATCAGCCGGTAGCCGTGCTTGCTGATCATCACCGGATCGAGCACATAGGGTATGTTCGCATGCCTCTTCAGGAATCCCGCCAGTGTGAGGATGGTATCAGTGCCGCCGAGCGCACCACTTTTCAAGGCGCTGATGACGAAGTCCTGTTCCACGGTCCGCAGCTGTCTGTCCACGAATGCAGCACTCAATGCTTCCACCTGGTCCACACTGCTCGTGCTCTGGGCGGTTACAACCGTCAGGACAGTCAGGCCGTACACGCCGAAGGCACTGAAGGTCTTGAGGTCAGCCTGGATGCCGGCACCGGCACCGCTGTCGCTTCCGGCTACGCTGAGGGCCACTGGCTGCTGCTGGGGCATGTGCTGATTATATCGCCCAGCCCTGTGGGCCAAGCCAGTAAAGGCTACTGCTGCGAGCCGGCCTTGAATCCGGCCTGGACGAGGGTGTGGATGTTCAGCATGCCGACCGGCCGCTGCGCTGCATCCAGGACGGGCAGCACCATCACAGGCCTTGGTTTGTGGTTCTCCATCAGGCGCAATGCATCATAGGCCAGCTGATCGGAATTGACTGATGAAGGAGAGGTGGTCATCAGTTCTGAGACAGGTGTCCCCATCACTTCGGCAACGCTCCGTGATTCGGCTGCCGGACGGCTGAAGACCCGTCGCACATCCCCGTCGGTGAGGATCCCGGCCAGCCTGCCATCCTCTCCCACGATGCTCGTGCCGCCCAGGGCAAAGCTCGTGATGACCTCGAGTGCAGTACTGAACGGACTCTGGCTGCTGATGACAGGATTCGTTTCCTCGCCGCGCAGCAGGTCGGTGACCCTGAGCGTAAGCCGCTTGCCGAGCATCCCGCTGGGATGGAACACGGCGAATTCCTCCGGGGTGAAGCCCCGCATCTGCATCAGGGCGATGGTCAGCGCGTCGCCAAGCGCGAGGGTAAGCGTGGTACTCGTTGTCGGGACAAGGTTGTGCGGGTCAGCCTCAGGGGCCTCCGCCAGCTGCAGCAGCGCATTGCACTGCCTGCCGAGCGTGCTGTCAGGGTGGCGGGTAATCCCAATGACCGGAACCCCCAGGCTATTGACCGGGCCAAGCAGGTTGATGATCTCAGCGGTTTCCCCGGAATTGCTGATGGCCAGCAGCAGGTCGTGGCGATGCACCACCCCCAGATCGCCGTGGACGCCCTCCGCTGGATGCATGAAGTGCGTGGCAATGCCGGTGCTGGTAAGGCTGGCAGCCACCTTCTGCGCAATCAGGCCGCTCTTTCCCATGCCCGAGATGATTACCCGACCGCGACACTGCAGGATCAGGTGGCAGGCCCTGGCGAACTGCGCATTGATCAGGTCGCGCTGCAGAATCAGGGCGGCGCTCTCTGTGGACAGCACATCGCGGGCAATCTGCATCAGCTGCTCATCGGTAAAGGACATGCCCAGATTATAGACAGCGCCGCGCCATCAGGTGGATACGTGGATCAGGCAGCAGCGCTCATCCTCATCCTGACAGGCACAGCGGGACTCACGGGCGTCCAGCCGCCTGAGTCCCGTATCCTGCCCGAATTGCTGCAGGTAGCCGACGTAGAATCCACACAGGCTGTTAAGTGAGAAGCGGTCATGCGCAAAGATGCTGTTGGTGATGCGCAGCATCAGTACACGGCCCTTGATGTCTATGTCCAGACTGGATTCCCCGAGGAATGGAAGCATCCGCTGGGCAATCAAGCGCGCCATCACCGGCAGTGGTGCCCGCCGGATCGCGCCGTCGCGGGCGCCCTGCATGCTAAAGCTGTTGCGTCCTGCGAGGTTGACAATCTCATCGTAGCGTGGATGATGGTCCAGGGCATCCAGCACATCCACCAGCGGCCCGGGACCGAGCAGTTCGCCTGAGGAAGCCAGTTCCAGCAGGCGCTCCTGCGACAGGCCGAGGCGGTCTGAGAGCGCATTGGCAAGTGCGGAATCGTAGCGCTTGAGGGCTTCGAGGATGTTGAGCAGCATCAGTGGGTCAATCCTGTGGAGGTTCAACACCCCCGTCCCAGGCTGCGCTTCCTCCCTCGGTGGATGGAGGAATTCAAGGAGCTCCAGCAGGCGGCGGTTGATCGGCATCAGAATATCCTGTCAACGATGATCGCGGCAGCCTCCACGTAACGTGCCATCAGGGGCAGCAAAAGCAGTCCGAGGCTGCAGCCGATCAGGCGGGAAGAGATCATGTGGATATTGAGCCTGATCGCATCTGCCTTGGGTCGCCTGCCTGAGATGCAGTCGTCAATGATCAACGATGCCGGCGGATCAACCAGGATGAACAGCAGCATTGTGGCGATACCGTTGACGATGCCGGACAGGTTGGTGCAGGTGGCAGCCAGCGGATGGTTGATGCTGGCAGCCAGCGCGGTGCTCATGACGCCGATGCTGTAGAAGCAGGTGATGAAAACGTTCCAGATGAGGATCGAAGACGGAATGTTTCCCGGCCTGAGGTTGCGCAGCACTGAACTGAACCGCGGAGTGCGCCAGTAGCCGGGCAGGTGGTTCAGCCTGGAGAGGCCATGCATGACTGTCCGCGGCAGGGTGCCCCGCTCAGCCATCACACTTATGCCGCGACGGGAAATGGCGATGAAGGTCGGAGTCAGCAGGGCTCCGATGATCACGCCGAGGATGATGAAGCAGATATCGACACGCAATGCCAGGAGCACAGCCGCCACCGAGTAGTCACCCTTGTTGACGCTGTCGCTGTAATGGCCCATGATCGGCGCCTGGAACATGTTGCTCAAGCGGCTGATTATCACTACCGCATTGAACAGGGCGATGCTCGTTGCCAGCCGCAGGGCCAGTACACCGGCAGTGCGCACGCTGTAGGCCAGGGTGTCCACAATGCTCATGACGCAGAGCAGGACTCCCGCCGTGAGCATCGGGGCAACTATCTGTTCCGGAAACAAGTCAGATCAGGTTCTGCGAGAATTCCACACGAACAGCTGCATCCTTGAGCTTGTGCTCCGCAATGAAGCGCAGCAGCCTCGGTGTGAAGGCCGGATTGTGCTCCCGTGGATTCCAGCTGGCTTCATAGCTGAGCATCTCACCGGCATCCAGGCTCTGGGTTTCCTCGCTCTGTACGAAGAAGCGGTTGCTGTTGTAATTCCAGACCAGGCTCTCCCCGTCCATCACGATGAAGTCGTAGTGCTCGGAGGTGGAGTATTCCACCTGCATGCGCTGGCTGGTGGTGTTGATCACATCGAGCTTGAGACGGTATGTGCCGGCATCCCTTCCCGGCAGCATGGTGAAGTTGTACACCAGCCCGTCGCGGTTGACGGTTTCGCTGCCCATGACTTCAGGCAGGTTGCCACTGGAAACAGGCCGTACATCCTCCACGGCCTCCTGGATGGTGCCCTCAGCCTCATCCAGCAGGACATCGGCAGCATCTGCAGCCTCACTGCCCAGGTCGTCGAGTACGTCCTCCTCAAGCAGGACGGGATCAGAATCGGTAATATCATCAATCGGGTTGCCGTTGCGGTCATAGCGGATGCGGCTACCGGGCTCGTCGGTAACCGGCAGCGGCGGCGTACTTGTGGCTGGCTCGTAGCCATTGTCAATCGGATCACTGGTACCGTCGTCAGGGATGTCCTCCGTGACGGGGACCGAATTAACGGGCTCATCCAGCGGGCTGTTGTCACTCACGGGCTGCATGTTGGAGTCACTGCCTGCGGGCGTGGATGCCGTCGCCATGTACTGCGGGTCCTCGTCGCGGACCACGAAGTTTATGCGGCCGTTGAGTCGTGCGCTGGCGATGGAGCCGGTCTTAAGCGTGTCAAGCACCATTTCCCGGATCAGGTAACCCGTGTTGCGAACCTGACTGATCGTGCCCAGTGTCGCATAGCCGAGATTGCCTCCCGCCATGTAGTCCGAGGTGGCCAGCCTGTAGGTGGCAAACAGGTCCAGCGGCTGGCCGTCCACCATTACGTCATAGGCCTTTGAGTTGGCAATGCCGAAGCTGACACCGCTGACCTGGGGAAAGCCGGGCTTGCCGATGTTGCTGGCGCCCTCAGAAAGGATTTCCTGCAGTTCGCCGCCCGTGACGGTCAAGACAACGCCGTAATGGTCGTAGGGCAGGGCACTGTACAGCTGGCCGAGGGTCACGTCACCCTCGGGGATGTCGCTGCGGAAGAAGGCGGCGGGCAGCAGGGCCACGTCCGCAGCACTGCGCTGGAGCAGTACATCACAGACATAGTTGCCTATCTCGGTTTCACTGGAGAATACCTTCAGGTTGCTGAAGCGCTGGCTGCTCTGGCCGGCGATGCGGCTCATGCGTGACCCAAGCTGGGCCTGGAATTCCGCGAGCCAGTCGACGTAATTGGAGTTCTCCACCCACTTGCCGGTCATCGGTTCCAGCAGGGAATCAAAGTATTTGTTTTCCCAGTCAGCACCGGTCTGCTGGAAGGACAGCTTGAGCAGCCCGACATTGCGGCCGAACTCGCCGTCATGCACGATCAGCGTGCGACCGACCTTCATCGGCACCTGCAGTTCGGAATGGCTCATGCCGCCGACGATCACATCAATGTCCTGCAGTTTGCTGGACAGGCGGATGTCCTCATCAATGCCCAGGTGTGTCAGGGCGACGATCACGTCGGACTGCGCTGCCAGCTGGGGCACCAGTTCGATGGCGGTCTGGATGGGGTCCAGCACCTGCAGCCCGCGGAACTTCTCCGCCGGCAGCTGGTCATCAATTTCAGCAGTTGTCAAACCGAAGATGGCTACACGCAATCCATCGCGCTCGATGATCACGTAGGGCTTGGCGAAGGGCTCCCCGGTGTCCGCATGAACGATATTGGCACTCAGTACCGGGAATTCAGCGCGGCCGATCAGGGCCTGCAGACGCTCCACGCCGTAATCAAACTCATGCACTCCGAGGCACATCGCATCGTACTTGAGCTTGTTCATGGCCTCGATATCCAGCCAGCCCTCGAAGGCGTTGCTCAGTGGCGTACCGGAGATAGCATCGCCTGCATCCAGGGTCAGCCAGACCATGTCGGTATGCCGGCGCTTGTCCTGGAAGTAGATCGCGCGCTTGGCGATTCCTCCCACGGGCTTCTTGGAGTCGTAGTAGAAGCTGGACAGATGGCCCTGGGTATCACCCGTGTACAGAATCGAGAGGTTCTTCGACTCGGTCTGGGCTTCTGCGGGCAGTCCGTGGGAAGCTGCAGAGATCAGCCAGATGGCCAATCCCGTGATAAATGCATTCTTGAATCTGGTCATACTATATTCCAACCTGAGGGACTGCCACAGCGACCGGCAGAACTCCGTATTCAGCACAGCTGCAACCGCAAACATCGCGGCCAAAGCCGGCAGGATGTCATATAATCGGATTGGTTCAGTATGATCACAAACATATAATGGACCTCTGATCCGGCAGTGACAAACAAAGGCAACAATAGTACAGATGACGGGCAGGTGGAGCAAAGCAGGGCAAGCCTTGCAGGCTGGCTGCCGTTTCTGCTCGTGGCTGCCGTGCTGATTGCCATTGTGGTGCAGCAGGTCAGCAGCCAGCGCGGGGCTGAGGCGCGAAAGGCCTCGGAGGTGCAGGTCAGGCTGGATGAGAAGCAGGACCTGCGCGAGATGCACGATGATATGGTGGCGGAGGAAGCGCGGCTGCGTGAGGAAGTGCGGGACAGCAACCTGGCTCTGGGCCTCGATGCGGACTACCCCTCATTCAGATTCCCGCTGTATGAAGGGATGGAAGTCCTCGAAACCAGGAAGGAAGAGGCCCAGTCCACACTAGGGGAGACGATGGATATGTGGTTCGTCAAGGGCCAGGTGGATGCCGAGCTCGATGCCATCCAGCAGTTTTACCGGGACCGGCTGCAGGAGGAGGGCATGCGCCAGACGCAGTACATTTCCATCCCCGGAGGTTATGCCTTCAATTACGCCGATGAATGGTACGACACGCGGTTTGCCATTGAGCAGCAGTCAACTGACCCACTGCCGCGGGTGGAAATCACGATCTACCGGGTGCGGGACGACTCAGTGCAGATCGGCGACTGATACGCCGACTCCGCCGTCATTGAGATCGGCGAAGCGCACGTTGCGCACACTACCGTGCTTCTTGAGATAGGCCTGCACGAAGGCCCGCAGGCGACCCGTTCCCACCCCGTGCATCACCCGGATGTTGCCGATGTTCGCCAGCAGGCACTGGCTGATGAACACGTCGAGTTCCGCAGTGGCCTCCTCCACGGTGTAGCCATGCAGATCAATTGTGTTACTGGAGCTGGCCGTGCCCTCGGTGTAGTTGCGCTCGGTGCGCGAGCGGGCCCGGTCCATGTAGGCCAGCGCACCTGAAGTCTTTGCGGTGCTTGCCGCCACCGGAGCATGGCTCAGCCTGGCGGTCTTGATCGTCAGTCGCTTGCCGGCCACATTGACAACGCTTTCCCTGCCGGCCTTGGCGAACTCCAGCAGCTCGCCGCGCAGGGCTGAACCCTCGATCATCACCTGGTCGCCGACCTGCAGCTCGCGGTCCATCTGCGGCCTGGTCTCCGTCGGCAGCTCGTGCTCCTCGAGGATCTGGCGGAACTCCTCGCTGAATTCCGCCTTGCGCAGATTGGCAATCCGCGCCGTCTTGCTGGAGGCCTTGACGTATTCATCATGCTTCTTCAGGCTGACGCGGGACTTCTCCTTGAGCTTCTTGTTGGTGGCCTTCAGCAGTTCATCCATGCGCTCCTCAAGCTTCTGTTTCAGGCTCTCGGCCTGTTTGCTGACCTTGCGGCGGGCTT
>JAHEFU010000187.1 GCA_024645305.1 Planctomycetales bacterium | reverse complement strand
ACGGGGAGGTCGCTGACGCGCTGGGACATGTCTACTGGCTGCGGGCAGATTCCAGTGAGCTGAGCTCACCCGCCACGGGATACATCGCCTCGGCCCCGCAGATCCTGGAGATCCAGCCGCTGTCAGGGATCGAGGGCGAGGGCCGGACCTTCGGGGCTTCGGTAACCGGCAGCGGGCCGCTGAGCTACGCCTGGGACTTCGGCCCGGTGGGTGAGGTCAACAATACGACACTGGCCCGGCCCACTGTGGTGCTGGGATATCCCGGTACCTTCAGCGCATCGCTGATCGTCTCCAATGCCATCGGCAGCGATGAATTCACCTTCCATGTGACGGTGCAGTCAATTCCCGCGCTGATTTCGCATGTCAGCCACACGAGTGGCTTCAGTGGCGCGGTGATCCAGCCGCAGGCCGCGATGGATGGCTCGGCGCAAACCTTCGCCTGGGACTTCGGCGGGGGGGCCAGCCCCAACCAGAGCGTGGAACCGCTGCCGATCATCACCCTGGGGGATCCCGGGAACTATGAAGCCAGCCTGACAATCAACAACGATAGTGGCCAGGACGTGTTCTTCTTCTACCTGACGGTGCTGGACCCGGCGCCGGCTGCCTGGCCGGTGCCCGGTCGTGACGGCCGCAACAGTCGCCAGAGTACGACGGACGGTCCGCAGAATGACAACCTGGCCTGGCGCTTCAACGCGGGGATTCCCGGGAACGATCCGGGAACCCGCCTGAGCACGGTGCTTGAACTAGACAACGGCGACCTGGTGTTCAGCGCCAACAACAATTCCTCCGGCAGCTGCCTGTGGTGCCTGGGCAGTGATGGCTCCCTCAACTGGCAGCAGTTCAGCCCGGAGCTGTCCTACCGGGGGCAGCCCTTCTATGGCAAGTCCTCCGGCCAGCTGTACTGCGAACTGAACGGCAGGCTGCAGGCGCTGGATCCGCTCAGCGGGGCAGTGCTCTGGGAAACCGAATCCCCGGGCGGCTACAACCTGCGGCCGATCGGCGAAGCTGCGGGCGGGATCGTGTATGCGCTGGACAACGGTAAGTCCGTCGTGGGTTTTGCCAGCGCCGACGGCAGCCTCGAGGTGGAGCCGATCCTCGTGGCCGACAAGAACAACTACCAGCCGACTGTGCTGATGACCGACGAGGGCATGATCTATGCCGCGGGCCGCTTCGAGTATGACGACCTGCTCATCGAGATAGACGGAGAGGCCGGTGTGCCTACGGACAGCCTGGCTGTACCCACACGGGTCACCGGGATGGCCTTCTCCGCCGACGGCCTGACGCTCTACACCACTGACAAGGACTGCAATACGCGGGCCTATGACCTGGCAAGCTGCAACCAGCTGTGGTGGCAGAAGGATACGCGTGGCCAGGGGGGCAATGCCCCGGCCGTGATGGCCGACGGCACGGTGGTTGTTGTCAACGGCGAGGGCCTGCTCGACGTGCTGGATCCGCACACCGGCGACGTGCTGTGGGACTTCGGTCCGCAGCTTCCCGATGAACAGACCGGCTGGCCGGTGCTCGGACGGGACGGGACTGTGTATTACGGCAGTACTGAGCGCCGCATATATGCAGTGCGCGACGGCCTGCTGCAGTGGCAGTCCGCTGACAACCTGATCGGCCCGTACACCACAGCGCCCTCCCTCGGGAGCGCCGGCCGGCTGTATATCGCCGATGCGCTGGGCTGGCTGTGGGTCTTCGGCCCCGGCAGCGGGGAGGTCCTGGAACCGGCCGTGGTGCAGGCGGTGGAACCCCTGCAGCCCTATGCCGACACGGAGCAGAGCTTCAGTGCCACCGTGCAGGGTACGGCTCCGCTGACTTACGCCTGGGACTTCGGCAGTGCCGCCGTGCCCTCCCTGTCCAGTGATCCCAGTCCGCTGGTGACAACCGCGGCCCTGCCGGGGATCTACTACTGCAGCCTATCCGTTGCCAACGCCCTGGGATCGCATACATACGAGTTCCAGCTGGAACTGACGGAAGCCCCGAGCGGGCCCCGCTGGGAATCCTATGTGCTGGGCAACTACGGTCCGGCCACGAACCATGTGATCAGCGAGGCGCTCATCGACGGCAAGCCAGCGCTGGCAGTCTGGGAAGATGCGAACAGCCAGGCCCATTACATGTACAGCAGCAACGCCGATCCGCAGTCTGCGGCGGTCTGGCAGGAGGAAACCCTAGGCAGCGGGGAGCGCTTCTACGGCCTGATGGATGTCGCAGGCGAAGCGCTGGCCGCCGGCTTCAGCGGAGACTCCCTGAATTACTACAGGCGCAGCGGCGGGAGCTGGAGTTCGCATGAGATGGCCAGCGTCGCCGGAAACGGCGGCTATGCGGATGTGGCACTTGTCAACGGCAAGCCGGCGGCCGTCTATGCCCGCTGGGAGAGCGATGTCTACATC
The DNA here is from genome assembly GCA_024645305.1 of Planctomycetales bacterium. GTDB lineage: Bacteria > 4484-113 > 4484-113 > 4484-113 > JAFGCY01 > JAHEFU01. The sequence continues at coordinate 3,499 of JAHEFU010000187.1, read as the reverse complement.
CCGGTCTACATCCGCAGCACCGTGTCCGCGCCGGCCGCATCCACGGACTGGCTGAGCATGGATATTGCGGACAATGACACATCCTCCGGAGACACGCTGCAGCTCCGCGATCTCGGCGGGGTCCCGCACGTGGCCTTCCGCTCCAGCTTCGGCGGTGCCTGGCACCTGGGCTATGCCCGCGCGGCAGCCGCGGATCCCAGCGTGGCGGGAGACTGGAGCTGGCACACCGTGGACCAGGTCCATGATGCCACCAACGGCTTCGCGCTGCTGATGTACGACGGCCTGCCGCTTGTAGCCTATGTCGGCAACAGCAGCCCGGTGGACCTGCAGGTCGTCCGGGCCACGACGGCCAGCCCCGCTGCGGATACGGACTGGACACTGAGTACGGTGGAGAATCGGTCATCCATGGTTGTCAGCAGCCTTGTTGAGCTGGACAGCCGCCCGGCGGTGGGCTACGAAAGCGTACTCGGGAATACCTTTGCGACCATTGCCCGGGCCAGTGTGAACGAACCTGCGGGACCGGGCGACTGGGACGTGGAGCGCACGCAGAGCGGGATCATCCTGCATGGCCTGTTGAATGTGGCGGGCAACCCGGCCTTCATCATCGAGGATGGCAACACTGACGACCTGATCTACCTGCACTGGATCCCGAACTAGGGAAGCTCAGCTCCCCGGCGGCTGCAGGATGGCGTAGCGTAGGTCATGGTCCGTACTGTCATAGTAGCTGATAGCGGGCTGGCCGTTGATCAGCGCCAGCGAGCAATGCTCGCCGACGGAATTACCGCTGTCAACCTCAATGCTGCGCCAGTCGGAAGCGCTGGCTCCGGTCAGGCTGCTGCTGTGCGCAAAGCGCAGGGCGGAATGCTCATAGTCGTGATAGGCCAGGGAAGGCCGGCCGTCAATCAGCGCCAGGGAGGAGTAGTCACCGCGGTCCTCAGGGAAACCGCCGCCGCCGGCAACGGTCACGGAGGAATTCCATGAACCGGCACTCGCGGGTTCCGCTTCACTGGAGCGCAGCAGGCGCAGGGAACCGCCGTCCCAGTCATAGAAACTGACCAGCGGCTTGCCGGCAACCTCCAGCAGGTCAAAGTTGCCACCCACGGGCTCAATGGCGGTGGCCGTGTAGTAATCCCAGTCTGCATGGTTGTCACCATTGACAGTGCGGCTGATTGCGTAGTGCAGTCTGTAGGGGAAGAATTCATAGTAAGCGATCTGCGGCTTGCCGTTGACCAGGGCCAGGCTGGTGCCCAGGCCGACTACCCCCGCATTCTGGTCCACCTTGACCTTGAGCCAGATGGCGGGAGCCTCCGTACCGGTGGCATTGGCACTGATCGCATACATCAGGTCGGTGTCGGTGGAATTGTAGTAGCTGATGGCGGGCCGGCCGTCAATCACTGCCAGGGAAGTGAATGCGCCCACCTCATCCAGGCCGTCGTCCACCGTCTTAATCCGCCATGTCGCGGCATCCGCACCGATGGTCGTGGTGCTGCGGGCAAATTTCAATGCACGGTTCGTCTGGTCATAGTAGCTGATTGCCGGATTGCCGCCCACCATTGCCAGCGAGCAGTATTGCCCCACGTTGCCGCCGGTGTCAATCCTCTCAACTGTCCAGGCAGCCAGGGGCAGGCCGTTCGCCGTCCCGCTATGCACGAACAGCAGGTCGTCCTGGGTCTCATCGAAGCAGGCGATCGCCGGGCCGTTGGGGGTCTCCACCAGGGAGCTGTACCTGCCGACGTCACCCGCGCTGGCGACCGTGACGATTCGCCAGTGCGTCTCGGTATGCAGCACGAGCTTCTGCACCTGGGCCTCGTCACCACCCGCAGTGAGCACGGCTATATGGAACGACCCGCCATCGGAGCGCATCGTGGCATCCGTCAGGGGCAGTGTAGTGCTGCCGGTATAGGGACCGTGGAACTGCCAGCGGCCGCTGGCATAGTCTGAAACCGCCAGCAGCGCCGCATCATTCACATTGGCCAGCAGCACCTGGATTTCCTCCAGGTAGGCCAGACCGGGGTTGAACTGGTAGATCGCCCAGCTGGGTTCCGTCGGGCTTGAGAGCAGTGTGACGTTGTCACCGATTTGCACGGTATTCAGGGAATGGCTGAAGTTCGCGTTGCCGAGCAGTTCCAGGCTGCCGGCTGCACTGCTGCCACGCAGGGTTGCCAGTCCCGGCAGCGCGTCCTGCACTGCGGCTTCATCAGGATGGGACTGCCCGGCCGGCTGGCCCGTCCCGCAGCTGCCGGCCAGAGCCGCCAGCAGCAGTCCGAGACAGATCATTGCGCAGCAGAAGCGTGCTTGCATACTTGCAGTATACCCACTGTCGATACGACGTGGTCCGGGCTATGGGCAGAGGCAGCGAGGTACGGCTCCGCAGACTCAGGGGTCCGCCGGTTCGAAGGCGTACAGCGTACCATTGCTGCCGAGGACATAGACCCTGCCGGCGGGCCCGATGGCCGGTGTGCAGTAGCGCAGGTCCGTCCCGGTATCGTAGTCCCAGACCACGGCACCGGCGGGGCTTATACAGCGGAAGATCCCGGCGGAGTCGCCATAGTAAATGTAGCCGTCGGCATCGACAGCCGGCATGGCATAGAAGGTCTTGTCCGAGGGCACGGCGCTCCAGGACTCGGTGCCGGCCAGGTCGATGCGGCTGCATTCATCGCCGATGGTGGCGACACTCAGGCCATCCGGCAGGAATGCCATGCCCGTCACGTCATCATTGTCAGCCGGGTAACTGAAGTCGAAAGTGCCGTCCAGGTAGGCATACAATGTCGGACCGCTGACGAACAGCACCTGGTCGCCCAGCACCAGGTCCGGCAGCACGACCGCGCTGCCGTCCAGTGAGGCATTGCCACCGAGTTCGCCGCCGGCGCTGCCATCCGGATTGATGATGTAGATCCGGTTGGAGTCACTGCCGACATAAATCAGTCCGGTGGCACCGATGGCTGGTGCGCAGTTGCGTGAACCCTCGGGGTAGCTCCAGTTCTCGGACCCGTCGCTGCTGTCGAGGTCAACGGTGATTTCCGTGCCACCGAACTGCGCGCCGCAGATCAGCACGGAGGATCCCGAGAGGGTGGGCGGGCCGAAGCTCTTGTTGCTGTAGCTCGCGCTCCAGTCCTCGCTGCCCGCCGGTGTGAGACGGAACACGGCCTCATACTGCCCGCCGTAGATATAGCCATCGTCGTCAATCGCCAGGCAGCTGCCGAGTTCGCCGGCTGCCTCATAGCGCCAGCGGAAGCTTGCATCGGCGGCAACAGAGACCACTCCAGGGTCGTCAAAACCTGTCGGGAAGTACAGCTCACCGTCCGAGCCGATCACGACTGAACCGAAACTACCGATCCCCGTCGGGTACTCCCAGGCCAGCTTCTCGGTGTGTGGGCCACTGAGACTGCAGTTCCCGGAGTTGGCTGCATCGGCTGCGAACATGTTCCATTCACCGGCCCCCGGCTGGACCGCATTGGCGTAACCGCTGGCAACATCGCTGGCAGCACTGCTTCCGGTA